>NZ_JAHXBG010000019.1 GCF_020103725.1 Hyalangium gracile
AGTCGATCCCCTTGTTACCTACCTCCTACGTTACCCTACAGCTTATTTCGACAGGCTCACAAGCAGACCAGTTCGGCGGGAATGAACCGGGAGGGTGGGCTGGCCGGTCCTGCGGGGCTCATCCAACCAGGGCAGAAGCCCTCAACCCATTCCATCCTCGGGCTCTGGCATGCGGAGCAGCCGTTCCCGGATGTCCTTTCGCAGCCATACGTTCCGCAGCGCGCCGTGCATGGGGCGCTCGCGTCGGTCGTCCTGGCGGCGAGCCGGTGGCAGCGCGGGCCGCGTCCGGCGTGCGCGGAGGTACTCCGCCCGGGAGACCTGTTCGTCATCGATGAAGTACCGCGGGTATCCCTTCTCCAGCCTGGGCCCGTTCCACCGTCTGAAGACACCGGCACGCTTCCCGAGAAGGAAGTGATTCTCCTCGTAGGGAAGCAGCGGGTGACCCCATCGCTCGACACCGTGCAACAGGTTGTCCCGATGCTCGCGGAGCTCGGTAATCCCCCCGCAGCTGACCCACAGGTCGACTCCCGTGCCGCGCACGAAGCGCGTCCGGAGAAGCTCGCGCCCGGACTCATCGAACTGCCGGGCCAGGCCGTGCATCCGTCCACGCACCCAGGGCACCTGCCACGCCACCGTCCCGTCGTCGTGGCGAGACACCTCGAGGCCGTGCGCTCGCCCCTTGTCGTCGAAGTACCGCTCCGAGAGCACGTTGCCCTCGGGAGACCAGGCGATGTGCGCCGAGCCCTCGTCATGGATGAGCTGGCCCCAGACGGAGGCGGCATTCCTCCCGAACTCCTCGTAGCGAGCCGTTCGAGGAACGCCCTCCGGCCAGACCAGCTCCTTGCCAGGCGCGAGCGCGCGCCGCTTCACTTCAGCGCGACCCGGGCGTTGCGGAACAGCCGCATCCACGGGCCGTCCTCACCCCACTCGCTCGGACGCCACGAGTGCTGCACGGTCCGGTGCACCCGCTCCGGGTGAGGCATCATCACCGTGAAGCGCCCGTCCTTCGTCGTCAGGCCGCAGATGCCGAAGGGCGAGCCGTTCGGGTTGGCCGGGTAGCTCTCCGTCACCTGGCCGTGGTTGTTCACGAAGCGAGCCGTGACCAGCCCCAGGCCGTTCACCCGCTCCGCCTCCTCCTGGCTCGGGAACTCCGCGCGCCCCTCGCCGTGCGAGACGGCGATCAGCATCCGGCTGCCCGCCATGCCCTGGAAGAAGATCGACGGGCTCTCCGCCACCTCCACCATGGACAGCCGGGCCTCGAACTGCTCCGAGGCGTTGCGCAGGAAGCGCGGGAAGTGCTCCGCGCCCGGGATGATGTCCTTGAGCTGCGCCATCATCTGGCAGCCATTGCAGATGCCGAGGCCGAAGGTGTCCGGGCGCGCGAAGAAGGCCGCGAACTCATCCCTCGCCCGCGTGTTGAAGAGGATGGACTTCGCCCAGCCTCCGCCCGCGCCCAGTACGTCTCCGTACGAGAAGCCACCGCAGGCCACCAGGCCCGCGAAGTCCTTCAGCGACACGCGCCCGGAGAGCAGATCGCTCATGTGCACGTCCACCGCCGTGAAGCCCGCCCTGGAGAACGCCGCCGCCGCCTCCAGCTGGCTGTTCACGCCCTGCTCGCGCAGCACCACCACCCGAGGCTTCGCGCCCCGGGCGATGAAGGGCGCCGCCACGTCCTCCTTCGGGTCGAAGGTGAGCCGCGGAGACAGGCCCGGGTCTCCCGCGTCGCACTTCGCGGCGTACTCCTGCTCCGCGCAGGTCGGGTTGTCCCGCAGCTTCTGCATCTCGTAGCTGACGCGAGACCAGTACTGGCGCAGCGCCATCGTGGGCACCTCGAGCAGCGTCTGCTCCCCGTGGCGCAGGCGCACCTCCAGCTCCGTCCGAGGCCGCCCCAGCTCGTGAGCCGCCGAGCCCAGCCCGTGCCGCGCCAGCACCTCGCGCACGCGCCCCAGGTCCGCCGCGCGCACCTGCAGCACCGCCCCCAGCTCCTCGTTGAAGAGGGCCGCCAGGGCGTCCTTCCCCAGTCCGCCCAGGTCCAAGTCCAGGCCACAGTGGCCAGCGAAGGCCATCTCGCACAGCGTCGCCAGCAGGCCGCCGTCCGAGCGGTCGTGGTACGCCAGCACCACGCCCGCCGCGTTCAGCTCCTGCATCGCCGCGAAGAAGCCCCGCAGCACCGCCGGGTCCTCCACGTCCGGGCACTCCGGCCCCACCTGCTCGTAGACCTGCGCCAGCACCGAGCCACCCAGACGCTGCCGGCCCTTCGCCAGGTCCACGAACAGCAGCCGCGTGTCCCCGGACAGCTCGCGGAGCTGCGGCGTCAGCGACTGGCGCACGTCGAGCACCGGCGCGAACGCCGAGACGATGAGCGACAGCGGCGCCGTCACCGCCTTGCGTCCGCCCTGCTCCTCCCACACCGTGCGCATGGACATGGAGTCCTTGCCCACCGGGATGGTGAGCCCCAGCGCCGGGCACAGCTCCATGCCCACCGCGTGCACCGCCGCGTAGAGGTTGGCGTCCTCGCCCGGGCTGCCCGCTGCCGCCATCCAGTTGGCCGACAGCTTCACGTCCGACAGCTTGCCGATCCGCGCCGCCGCGATGTTCGTCACCGCCTCGCCCACCGCCATCCGCGCCGAGGCCGCCGCGTCGATGAGCGCCAGCGGCGTGCGCTCGCCCATGGCCATGGCCTCGCCCGTGTCGCTGGTGATGGTCGTCAGCGTCACCGAGCAGTCCGCCACCGGCACCTGCCACGGGCCCACCATCTGGTCCCGGCTCGTCTGCCCAGACACCGTCCGGTCCCCGATGGTGATGAGGAAGGACTTGTCCGCCACCGTCGGGTGCCCCAGCACCCGAGCCACCATGTCTCCCAGCTCCGCCCCGTCCAGCTTCAGCGGGCCGTGCGTGAGCGGGCGGGACTTCACGTCCCGGTGCATGCGCGGCGGCTTGCCGAACAGCACGTCCATCGGCAGATCGATGGGCGCGTTGCCCAGGCTCTTGTCCCCCAGCTTCAGTACCTGCTCGGCGGTGGCCTCGCCCAGCACCGCGTAGGGCGCGCGCTCCCGCTGGCACAGCGCCCCGAAGCGCTCCAGGTCCTCCGGTGCCACCGCGAGCACGTAGCGCTCCTGCGCCTCGTTGCACCAGATTTCCACCGGGGACATGCCCGGCTCGGCGTTGGGGATGGCTCGCAGCTCGAAGGAGCCGCCCAGCCCGTTGTCGTGCACCAGCTCCGGCACCGCGTTGGAGAGACCGCCCGCGCCCACGTCATGGATCGACCGGATGGGGTTGCGCTCGCCCATGGCCCAGCAGCGGTCGATGACCTCCTGACAGCGCCGCTGCATCTCCGCGTTGTCCCGCTGCACCGAGGCGAAGTCCAGGTCCGCCGCGCTCGAGCCCTGCGCCAGCGAGGAGGCCGCGCCTCCGCCCAGCCCGATGAGCATCGCCGGCCCGCCCAGCACGATGATCTTGTCCCCCGGTTGCAGCTTGCCCTTCTGCACGTGCGCGGCGCGGACGTTGCCCAGGCCACCAGCGATCATGATGGGCTTGTGGTAGCCGCGCACCTCCACCCCGTCGGGCGTGGACACCTGCGCCTCGAAGCTGCGGAAGTAACCGCACAGGTTGGGTCGACCGAACTCGTTGTTGTACGCCGCCCCGCCGATGGGGGCCTCCAGCATGATGTCCAGCGCGGAGACGATGCGCTCGGGCTTGCCGTACACCCGCTCCCAGGGCCGCTCGTAGCCGGGGATGCGCAGGTGGGAGACGGAGAAGCCCGTGAGCCCCGCCTTCGGCTTCGCGCCCCGTCCGGTGGCGCCCTCGTCGCGAATCTCGCCGCCCGCGCCCGTCGCCGCGCCCGGGTACGGAGAGATGGCCGTCGGGTGGTTGTGCGTCTCCACCTTCATCAAGATGTGCGTGGGCTCGCGGGTGGAGCGCCACTCGCCGCTCTCCGGGTCCGGGAAGAAGCGCTCGGCCTCGAAGCCCTGGATGACCGCCGCGTTGTCTTTGTACGCCGAGAGCACGCCCTCGCTATGCACCGCGTGGGTGTTCTTGATGGCCTGGAACAGCGAGCGCTCACGCTGCGCGCCGTCCACCGTCCAGCTGGCGTTGAAGATCTTGTGCCGGCAGTGCTCGCTGTTGGCCTGCGCGAACATCATCAGCTCGACGTCCGTGGGGTTGCGCTCGAGCTCACCGAAGCGCGCGACCAGGTAGTCGATCTCGTCCTCGGCCAGCGCCAGCCCCAGCTCGCGGTTGGCCGCCGCCAGCGCCGCCTTGCCTCCGCCCAGCACGTCCACCGTGGAGAGCGGCCGGGGCGGGTGCTCGGCGAAGAGGACCTGCGCCTCGTCCATGCGCCCCACCACCACCTGCGTCATCCGGTCGTGCAGCACCGGCGCCACCAGGTCCAGGTGCTCGGGGAGGAGCTTGCCGCCGTCCTTGTTCCCGACGAAGTAGACGACGCCGCGCTCCATCCGCTTGATGCGGGTGAGGCCGCAGTTGTGCGCGATGTCCGTCGCCTTGGTGGACCAGGGAGACTGGGTGCCGGGGCGGGGCATGACCACGAGCCGGCTGCCCACCCACGCGCCCTCGGTCATCCGAGGGCCGTAGTCGAGCAGCTGGAAGAGGATCGCCTTCTCGCTGTCCGAGAGAGGCTCCCAGGGCTCGATGAAGTGCATGAACTCCCCGTACAGGGAGCCGACCTCGGGCACCCGCTCGCGGCAGAGCGCGAGCAGCTTGTCGTGGCGGAACTGCGAGAGAGCGGGGCCACCCCGCACCGTGAGCATGCTGGTCATGGAAAAGGCCTGAGAAATCCGAAGAACAGCCGAGTCGTGCTTATCACTGAGCCTACCCGGTCGGTCCTGAAGATTTTCAGCCAAGTCGCCTGCCTCACGAACGGCCGGGCTGGCCCTCCGCCAGGACCTGCCAGGTCGTCACTCTCCGAGGCAGCGAAATCAGGCGGCGCGGTCCTCCTTCTTGGCCTCCCTGGCCTCCACGACAGGCGTCACGGGCGCCACGTCCGGCCTGGGCTCCGCCTTCCTGCGGAAGAAGCCCACCCGCTCCATGCCCGCGAACACCACCGGCACCACCAGCAGCGTGAGGAACGTGGAGGTGATGACGCCGCCAATCACCGAGATGGCCATCGGCGCGCGGAACTCCGCGCCCAGCCCCTGCCCCACCGCCGTGGGCACCATGCCGATCGCCATCGCCGCGCTCGTCATGAGGATGGGCCGCAGCCGGCGCGGGCCTGCCTTCAGCAGCGCCTCGTCCACGCTGTCTCCCGCCCGCAGGTGCTGCAGCGCGCCGTCCACCAGCAGGATGGCGTTCTTCGTCACCAGGCCCATCAGCAGGATGACGCCAATCATCGCGCCCAGCGACAGGTGGTGGCCCGTCACCACCAGGCCCAGCAGCGCGCCCACCAGCGCCAGCGGCAGCGACACCATGATGGTGAACGGGTGCTTGAGCGACTCGAACTGGCTGGCCAGCACCATGTAGATGAAGACGAACGCCAGCAGGAACGCCGAGCCGAACGCCGCGTTCTGCTCGTCCAGGTTCTTCATCTCACCGTCGTAGATGATCGAGTACCCCGCCTGCGGCGGCGTCTCCGCCACCTTCGCCTTCAGCTGCCGCGCGATGTCTCCCAGCGCCGCGCCCTTGCCCAGCTGCGCGTAGACGGCGATCTGCCGCTCTCGGTTCTCGTGCTCGATGACGCTCGGGCCGTCCTTCAGGTCCACCTCCGCCACGTCCGTCACCGGCCGCAGCCCGCGCGGCGTGAACACCTCCAGCTGCCGCACCTTCTCCGGCGTGGCTCGATCCTTCTCCGCCAGCCGCACGCGGATGTCCGTCTCGTCCGTGCCCTCACGCAGCTTCGCCGCCACGTCGCCGCCAATCGCCAGCCGCAGCTGCATCGCCAGCGTCGCCGCGCTCAGGTCCACGTCCGTCGAGCGCGCCCGGTCGATCTGGATCTGCAGCTCGGGCTTGGGTGGGTTGGACTCCACCCGGATGTCCGCCGTGCCGGGGATGCTCCGCAGGATGCCCGCCACCCGCTCCGCCTCCGCGTTGACGCGCGACAGCTCCGGCCCGGTGACGCGCACCATGATGGGGTACCAGTCGCCCAGGCCCTCGATGGTCGGCGGATCGCTCAGGTTCACCTGCGTGGCCACGAGCGCCGGGTTCAGCAGCGCGCGCGCCTCCTCCTTGATGACCTGGATGCCCCGCTGGCGCTCCGTCTTCGGCTTCGTCAGCACGCGCAGGCGCGCCTTGTTCACGTCGCCGTTGAGCCCCACGATGCTGTAGATGTCCACCACCTCGGGGATGCCCTTCACCAGCGTCTCGGCCTGGGCGGTGCGCGCCTCCGTCTCCGCCAGGCTCGCCGAGTCCGGCAGCTGCAGGTCCACCATGAACTGCGAGCGGTCCTCCTTCGGGATGAACTCCGCTCCCAGCCGGCTGGCGGCGGCGAACGAGCCCACCATCACCAGCAGCGTGATGCCCACCGTCGCCCACTTGTGAGCCAGCACCCAGCGCAGGATGTGCTCATAGACGCGCTCGGTGCCGTCCAGCACGCCGCGCAGGGCCCGGGCCACCGCGCCCTCCTGATGCACCTCGCCCGGCTTGCGCGCCTTGGCCAGCCGCGCCGACAGCATCGGGTCCAGCGTGAAGGAGATGAACAGCGAGACGAGCACCGCCACCGAGATGGTGACGCCGAACTGCCGGAAGAACTGCCCCACGATGCCCGGCATGAACGCCACCGGGATGAACACCGCCACCAGCGAGAGCGTCGTCGCCAGCACCGCCAGGCCCACGTCCTTGGTGCCGTTGGCCGCCGCGGACATCGGGTCCTCGCCCTTCTCCAGCCGGTGGGTGATGGCCTCGCGCACCACCACCGCGTCGTCGATGAGCAGACCGATGGCCAGCGACAGCGCCAGCAGCGTCATCTGGTTCAGCGTGTAGCCCAGCAGGTACATCACGAAGAAGGTGCCCACCACCGACGTGGGCAGCGCCAGCGACGAGATGAACGTGCCGCGCGCGTCCAGCAGGAACATTAGGATGATGAGCACCGCCATCGCGCCACCGAAGATGAGGGCGATCCACACCTCCTTCGCGTTCTCGCGGATGAGCTCCGACTGGTCGATGAGCAGCGTCGCCTTGAAGCCGTTGCCCAGCGTGAGCCCCAGCTGCTCCAGCCGCTTCTTCACCAGGTCGCTCACCTTCACCGTGTTGGAGCCCGGCTGCTTCACCACCTCCAGGATGACCGCGTCGTTGCTGTTCAGCCGCGCCGTGGTGCGGCGCTCCGTCACCCCGTCCGTCACCGTGGCGATCTCGTCCAGCCGCACCTGCGCGCCCGTGCGGCTCTTCGCCACCGGCATGGCCCGCAGCTCCTCCACGCTCCGGAACTGCCCCAGCGCGCGCACCGTCAGCTCGTTGGGCCCCAGCTGCAGCCGGCCCGCCGGCAGGTTCAGGTTCTCCATCCCGATGCGCTGGGCGATCTCCACCGGCGCCACTCCCACCGCCCGCGCCTTGTCCAGGTCGATGTCCACCTGGACTTCCCGCACGTCACCGCCCGTGACGCGCACCTCGGCGGCGCCCTCCAGCTGCGCCAGCGCCGGCTTGATGCGGTCGTCGATGAGCTTGCGCAGCGCCTGCGAGGACAGCTCCGCGGACACCGCGTAGGTGAGGATGGGCGAGGCCGAGAGGTCCACGCGGCTGACCACCGGCGCGTCCGCGTCGTCGGGCAGCTTGTTGGCCACGTTGGCCACCTTGTCGCGCACCTCCTGCACCGCGGCGTCCAGCTCCGTGGACAGGGTGAACTGCACCGTCACCGTGCCCAGGTTCTCCCGACTCCACGAGTGGATCTTCTCCACGCCGCTGATGCCGGCCACCGCGTCCTCGATGGGCTTGATGACCTGGGTTTCAATCTCCCCAGGCCCCGCCCCCCGGTACACGGTGTTGACGATGACGAAGGGGAAGGAGACGTCCGGGTACAGGTCCGTGCCCAGGCGGTTGAGCCCCATCGCCCCCATGACGATGAGGCACACGGACATCATGGCCGTGAACACGGGCCGGCGGATGGAGACGTCACTCAGGAGCATGAGAGGCTCGCGGAGGCTGCGAGGGAGAAGAGAGAGGCGGCCCTACTTCACGGAGACCCGGGTCCCGTCCTGCAGGCCCGTGCCGGGGTAGTCGATGACCTTGTCCAGCGCCGTGGCGGCCTTCACCACCACCTCGCGGGCGCGGCGCTCGATGACCTGCACGTCCACCCGGCGCGCCTCGCCGGTGGGCGACACCACGTAGACGTGGTCCCCGTTCGTCGACGAGAGCGCCGAGGCCGGCAGCACCTGCATGTCCTGCTGCTCGCCCATGGCCAGCACCGCCCGCGCCAGCGTGTGGGCCACGAAGCGGCCGTCCGCGTTGGGCACGGCGATCTCCACCGGGATGCGCCGGGTGGCCGGGTCCGCCGAGGGCAGGATAACGCTCACCGTCGCCGCGTCCGAGGAGGCCCTGCCGCCGATGGCCTCCACGCGCACCTTGCTGCCCGGCTTGAGCCCCTCCCGCGACGCCTGCGCCACCGTCGTCTTGAGGAGGAGCGTGTCCAGCGTCTCCAGCGTGAAGAGCGGCACGCCCGGCGCCACCGTGGCGCCCGTCTGCTGGGGCGCGTCGATGATGGTGCCCGCGAACGGCGCCTTCAGCTCGTGGCGGCGGCGGGCGGCCTTCGCCTGCGCCAGCTGCGCCTGGGCGGCCAGCAGCTGCGCCTTCGCCTGCTGCGCGGTGGTGGCGGCCGTGCGGTTCTGCAGGTCTGACACGCTGCCCTCCGCCTGCAGCTTCTCGTTGCGCTGGGCCACGTCCGCGGCCATGCCAGCACCGGCCTCGGCGGCGGCCACCGCGGCCTCCGCCTGCGCCACCTGCGCGTCGGAAATCTCGACGTTGAGCGCCGCCAGCACCTGCCCCTTCTTCACCACCTGCCCCTTCTTCACCAGCACCGTCTCCAGCCGGCCGCCCACCTCGAAGCCCACCTGGAGCGCCTGCGCCGGGTAGAGCGTGCCCGTCACCTCCTCGCTCGGCGTGGCCTGCGTGGTGCGCGACTCGGTGAGGCGCACCACCGGCACCGGCGCGGTGGAGGCGGCCGGCGTGGCCGAGGCTGCCGCCGCCTTCTCACAGGCGGACAGCGAGAGCGACGCGATCACCACCCCGGTGGCGGCGAGAGCGCGAGCGACGGACGGTGTCCGGGTGGGCTTCATGGTGTCCTCGGTGTCTTGCGAGTGTGCGCCCGGGCCGTGCCCAGGCGCGGAGAAGTACGAGAAGAGACGGCACGCGGAGCGCTCACCGGCGCGGGGACAGGCTCCCGGCGCATCTTGCCCTCGCGGAAGATCTGCTGGAGATCGCGCGCCCAGCCCGCCAGGTCCGGCTTGTCCCGCAGTTGGCTCATCCGCTGCACCAGCAGCGCATACGTGCCGACGATGACGGTGCCGAACAGCGTCGGGTTCACATCCAGGTGGCAGGCGCTCGAGCCCTGCAGCCGGCGGACCTCCCCGGCGACGCGCTCCACCTCGCGGTCCACCATCACCGAGAACAGGGACTCGAAGTCCGTGCCCTGGCTGCCGCGCTGCAACACCTGCATCACGTCGCGGTACTCCCACATCACCTCGAGCGTGCGCAGGTCCAGCTCCACCTCCAGCTCGACGAACGTCGCGTAGCGCTCGGAGCGCTCGGCGAGGTCCCTCGCGTCCGGGTGGCCGTGCTCGGCGAAGAAGCGATGCATGCGCTCCATGCGCTCGCGCGACAGCCCGTCGAGCTGCTGCCGCACCTGCTCCATCACCTCGCCGAACAGCGCCTCCTTGGAGGCGAAGTGCAGGTAGAAGGCGCCCTTGGACAGGCCGCACGCGGCGGTGATGTCCTCGATGCGCGCCCCACGCAGCCCCTTCTTCACGAACTCCGCTCGCGCGGCGGCGATGAGATCGGTTCGGGCGTTTGGATCCGCGGGGCGCGCCATGGCGGGCTGATGACTAACCCGCCGGTCAGAAACCGCCCAGGAATTTCTGAATCACGGGTCAGTGACCCACGGGTCAGCCTTATCGAACAGTGAAGCCGGCCCGCATCCAGCGTGCAACCCCGCGAAAAGAAAAGGGGCGGCCCCTCCGGAGAGGAGCCGCCCACAGGGCGTCACGGTGGACGCGCGGAGACTACGGGTAGAGGGCGGCGGCGCCCGACTTGTCGGAGTTGGTCAGCGACAGGTCGCCGTTGTTGGAGCCGTTGCACTGGGGGTAGTGCATCACGGAGCCGGAGTCATACGGCGTCAGGCCGCGCCACTGGGCGTCCTCGTAGCAGCCGGTGCTGGAGACACGGGTGTGCTCGTGGCGGAAGCCCAGGGTGTGACCCAGCTCGTGGCGCAGCACGCCCGTCAGCGTCCAGGGCGAGATGTTGCCGAACGAGCTGCCCGCGATGAGGACGTTGCGGCTGCGGCGGCTGGAGTTGGGGAAGAAGGCGCGCGCCAGGTACTGGCTGGTGTTCACCGGGTTCACGTCGAACACGACGTTGCCGTTGCGCGAGGTGCAGTTGCTGTCCTGCGAGCTGACGTGGATGAAGTCCACCTTGCCCGCGGCCTCCCAGGCGCCGGCGGCGCTCGCCATGGCGCTGACCACCTTGCTGTAGTTGCTGCCGAAGGTGGTGCTCACGCAGTAGGTGATGTTGAGCGCGGCGCTGCCCTGCCATTTGATGTCCTGACCGCCGCTGTAATAGACGGCCAGCCCGCCCGCGTGGCTGCCCACCTCACCCTTGAGGCTCTGCTCGAAGTACTCGCGCAGCTCGGCCTCGGTGGCCAGCGGGATGTCGTTGTCGACGATGAAGACTCCGTCCTCCCACGGCTCCTGGTAGACGCTGGCCCGGAACTCCTCCCAGCTCAGCTGCTTCTCGGGCTCCTGGGGAGCCGCCTCGGGACCACACGCGGTGCCCAGCAGCGCGGCACCGGCCAGCAGAGCAACGGAACGGAACTTGATCATCAGAGTCTCCTCGCGACCGTGGGGGATGACTGCAAGCGGTCTCGGGGGTGACCCTGGCTGGCCGGAAACGACCACAGAGATAATTTCCGGGCCATTCCGGAAATGTAGGATTCGTCCTATATCCCCAGGAGCGAGAGCGCTGCCTCAGTCCGGCTTCCGGGGGTTCTCCAGGGCCGCGCAGAGGGGACAGGTGGCGGCGAGGTGGGGCGTGTCGCGACGGTGTACGTCCAGCAGGGCGCGAGAGACTTCGGCCAGCTCGCGGCGCACCTCGCGGCGGGCGCCCTTCACCCGGGCGATGCGCATGTCGTCGTAGCGGGTCGTCTGGTGGCGCAGCCAGGCGATGACGGCGGCCTCGGCGCGGCGCTCCAGGGGGATGCGCTCGGTGCGGGCCACGGTGCCGCTGCCCACGGGGGCCGACTGGCTCGTCACCACCACGGCCAGCCGCTTCGCCTGGGCGGTGAAGGCGGGCGCGAAGGAGAGGAAGCGCAGCACGGCGTTGGCGAAGTCCACCTCGTACTCGGCCTGCTCGCGCTCGCGGCGGGCCTGGTCCGAGGCGCGGCGCCTGGCGTAGGCGGGGGTGGCGCGCTCGGCCTCGAGCTCGGCGCGGGCGGCGGTGATGTGGGCCTCGGGGGCCCAGACGCCCCGGGAGAACGTCTTGCGGCCCTTCTTCTCCACTACCGTCCAGGTGGGGCCGGCGGCCTTCACGCGGCGGGTGAGCCCGGCATCGCCAGGGGGCAGCAGCGTCCAGCCGGGGGGCGGGGTGAGGAGGGTGCCATCCGGCGCGCGCACGCGGCGCGGATCCGAGGTGGGGGCGACAGTCAGGGAGTCAGGCATGGGACAGGAGCGCGGCTCCATAGCGCACCTGAAGTCAGTCGGGGAAGCACGGGGGCGTGTGGACCTGATAAATGGCCGCCACGCACCCGCCCGCGTACCCTCTGGCTGTTCGAGGGCCCGGGCGCAGGAAGCGGGAGGTCCTCTTCTTCGTGGGAAGCGCCGGCATGTCCCTCCTCAGGCTCACCTTCCTCGGCACCTCGGCCGCACAGCCCACCCTGCACCGCAACCTGTCCGGACTGGCGGTGAAGGTGGACACGGACCTGCTCCTCTTCGACTGCGGCGAGGGCAGCCAGCGGCAGATGGTGCGCTTCGGCACCGGCTTCACGGTGGACGCGGTGTTCTTCACGCACTTCCACGCGGACCACTACCTGGGAATCATCGGCTTCCTGCGCACGCTGGGGATGATGGGGCGCGAGCAGCCCATGCACATGTACGGCCCGCCCACCGCCAGGCGCGTGCTGCACCAGGCGGTGCACCTGGGCGTGGAGGCGCTGGCCTTCCCGGTGGAGCTGCACGAGCTGAAGGACGGCGACAGCGTGCGGCGCAATGGCTACACGGTGCACGCGGTGGGCGTGGACCACCGCATCAACGCGCTGGGCTACGTGCTGGCGGAGGATGACCGGCCGGGGCGCTTCAACGTGGAGAAGGCGAAGGCGCTGGGCGTTCCGTCGGGCCCGGACTTCGGCCGGCTGCAGCGGGGCGAGGCGGTGACGCTGGCCGACGGCACCACGGTGCGGCCCGAGGACGTGCTGGGCGCCGCGCGCGGCGGGCGGCGCCTGGTCATCTCCGGAGACACGCGGCCGTGCGCCTCGCTCACTCGGGCGGCGAAGGACGCGGACCTGCTCATCCACGAGTCCACCTTCAGCGATGACGAGCAGGCGCGGGCCGTGGAGACGCGGCACTCGACGGCGCGCGAGGCGGCGCGGGTGGCGCGCGAGGCGGGCGCCCGGCGCCTCATCCTCACGCACCTGTCCAGCCGGCACGACACCGACCCCTCGAAGCTGCTCGCGCAGGCGCGCGAGGAGTACAAGGGGCCGGTGGAGGTGGCCCATGACGGGCTCACCTTGGAGCTGCCGCTGCGCGACTGAGCGCGGCTACTGCACGTTCTTGGCGGCCTCGGCCTCCAGGGCCTTGGCGGCCTCGGGGTCCGCCTTCTGGAGGAGCTTCCACTCCATGGCGTAGTCGCGGGTGGTGGCGTTGGAGCCGGACATCTGCGCGCCCTCGCCGGTGTTGGTGTCGTGGGCGCCCTGGGACTCGACACGCGCCTGCTTGATGAACTCCACCGAGCACTGGCCGGGGCCCTTCTCGACGCCGCGCACCAGGTAGCGCGCGTAGGAGGTGCCCAGCGAGGAGGGCGCGCCCTGCATCTGGAAGTCCGTGGCCATCTCGAAGCCGCCCTTGGCCTCCATGACGGAGTAGCCCTCCTCGGTGAGGACCTCCTTGGCCTTGGGCCACACCTCGGCCAGCGGCTGGCGGTAGACGTGGGTGCCCGCCTTGTCGTGGAGGTACGTCTCCCGGCGGTTGGCGGCGCAGCCGGTGGAGAGGGCGAGAGCAGCCACCAGCAGCAGCGTGGTGGACGCGAGCGGGGACTTGGGCAGCGTCATGGCGTGTGTTGCTCCGGGTTGAGAGGGAAGCCCCCTGTTCAACCATGCGCCCCCTCACCTAGCCAAGAGGCGCGGAGTCCGTGGGCTCCTCGTGACGGGTACGCGGGGCGGTGTGCCCGAGAAATTCCAGCAACAGTGCCGACACCTGCTCCGGTGCTTCCAGGGGAGCGAAGTGGCCCACGCCCGACAGGTAGCGCACGTAGGGAGGCTGCTCGAACCAGGGCTCCAAGTCATAGGTGAGCTCGCGCCGCAGGGCGACGTCCTCCTCGGCCCAGATGAGCAGGAAGGGGGCGCGGATGCGCGGGTAGCCCCGCATCTTGCGCATCCCCCAGGGCGTCACCGAGCGTCGGATTGCCTGGCGGTAGTAGTCGATTGCCGCGCGCGCGGCCTCGGGCCTGGAGAAGTTCTCGGCGTAGGGCCTCAGACGCTCGTCGGAGACACGCGACGGGTTGACGAGGGCGCGGCGGATGAGGCGCGGGACGTTGGCCCCGCCCTGCCGGGAGAGCGCGCGCTCCGGCAGCCAGGGGAGCTGGAAGAAGAACATGTACCAGGAGCGCGCGAGCTGGGCCGGGTTCCAGATGCGCCGGGCCATCACCGCCGGGTGGGGAGCGTTGACGACGACCAGCCGATCCACCACCTCGGGGTGATGGGCGGCCAGGTGGTAGGCGATGGCGCCGCCCCAGTCGTGCCCCACGATGTGGACGGGCCGGCCGGGCTGGAGGTGTCGGGCGAGCTGGTAGATGTCCGCCGCCAGCGTGTCCGTGTCATAGCCGTAGCGGGGCTTGTCCGTGCCGCCGTAGCCGCGCAGGTCCGGCGCCACGGCGCGGAAGCCCGCGGCGCCGAGCACCGGGAGCACCTCGCGCCAGCTCTCGGACAGCTCCGGGAAGCCGTGCAGGAGGAGGACGAGCGGCCCATCGGCGGGCCCGGCCTCGAGGGCCTGCATGCGCAGGGACGGCAGGGGAATGGACAGGGAGGCGAGTGGAACCATGGCCGTGGACGCTAACCCTGGCGGGCCCGGCGGGCAGGGCTGGAATGACGGGACGTCATGCGCCGCACAGGCGAAGTGCTGACGGCTGACGGCCGACACGCTTCGTGTTCATGATGGACGTCAGCCATGTTTCCCATCAGTGACGACAATCCGACGCTGCGCACCCCGGTGATGACGTACCTGCTGCTGGGGATCATCGCCTTCGTGTGGTTCTTCGTGCAGAAGGCGGGGCTGGACAGCGTCGCGATGGCCGCCAGCGTGTGCAACTGGGGCATGGTGCCGGGCGAGCTGACGGGCCGGGCGCAGCTGGGGTTCGCGGTGCCGCTGAGCCGGGACCTGGCGTGCATCATCGACGCCGAGCCCACCAACATCCTCACGCCGCTCACCTCCATGTTCCTGCACGGCGGGTGGGGCCACATCCTGGGCAACTGCCTGTTCTTCTGGGTGTTCGGCAACAACGTCGAGGACAGCATGGGGCGGCTGCGCTTCGTCATCTTCTATCTGCTCTGCGGGCTCATCGCGGCCGGGGCGCACGTGGCCATCGACCCCGCGTCTCCGGTGCCAACGGTGGGCGCGTCGGGGGCCATCTCGGGAGTGCTGGGGGCGTACCTGGTGCTCTACCCGCGCGTGAGGGTGAACCTGCTGGTGCCCATCTTCTTCATCCTGCGCATCTTCCAGGTGCCGGCGTGGCTGGTGCTCATCTACTGGTTCGGCCTGCAGCTGCTCAGCGGTCTGCCTCAGCTCTCGCCGATCCGGCCGGATGCCTCGGGCGGCGTCGCGGTGTGGGCACACATCGGTGGCTTCGTGGCGGGCGTGGTGCTCATCAAGCTGTTCGAGAATCGGAACTACACCGCGCAGCGCACCACGTGGCGACACCGGCTGCACCCGGACCATCCTTGACATGAAGGCAGGCCCCCCAGACGTCCAATGCCTATCACGCTGAACCCTGCCGAGATGAGGAGTGGATGGGTTGGCGATAGAATGGCCTTCCTGCTGTCTCGACAGCCTGGAGGGCCACATGGAATATGTGCTGGAAGGATACGGCTATGCGCGGGCGAGGTCCGTCCGCAGCCTGCTCGCGCGGCGGCGAGACGAGCATGGCCGCCCTGTCGGTCAGGTGGACGACCTCCTCGTGAGCATGTTCGAGCGTGACCATGGGGTCTCCGATGAACAACTCGCCGAGATATTGAAACCTCTCTTGCGGAGAGACCGGCTGCCTTCGTTCCAGCGTCCTCCCGAGCTGATCTCAACCCTTCAATCGCGCGGCGCTCGTGGGCCGGGGAACAGCGTCATGTTGCGCGTCGCTTCCGCCACGAAGGCTGCCTTCGACATCCTCTCGCGAGTGTTGGCGCTGCACATCGTCGTCTGCTCGCTCGAAGAGGACGAGCGAGGTGACGAGCACATGCTCCTGGGCATCCAGGCGCCGGAGCTCAGCGCGCATGTTCTCGTGGACGACCAGGTCTCCGCCGGAGCGCTGGTCGCTCTGCACGTCGGGCGTGACCTGACCCACTGCCGGCTCGAGGTGCTGCCGCGGGTGTATCGCAAGGTCTGCCAGAACGGCACCATCGTCTTCTCGGAGTATTCTCCCGCCCAACAGATCAACCCGATCCTGTTCCTGGACTCCGAGGCGCTGGAGCCTCTCATCCGTGAGCTCGATCGGACGATCCGTGCGTGCTTCGATCCGAAGGGTTTCCAGCTGGCCGTCAAACAGTTCCGCCGGAGCGCGAAGGAGCCCGTTCAAGGCAGCACCCTCCCGGAGTCGCTGCGCGCCAGCCTGGGCCCAACGCTGGAGCAAAGCGTGCGCACACGCTTTGTGCGGGCTGGAGACTTCACACGCTGGGGGCTCCTGAACGCCATCACCGCCGAGGCACGGACAGCCCCGAGCTCCCTCCTGCTGAGGCTGGAGCGGCTCGGCGGCTCACTCTCGGAGCTGTCGCCCGCGGTGGGCGTGCACCCGCTGCTCGAGTCATCCCTGGCGGACCTGATGAGAATGGGCTGGATCAAGGCAGGCACGGGCCATCCCATGAATCCTCCGCTGCGCCGCTCGAAAAAAACCTCCGCGGCCTGAACCTCGTGGCAGCACCGTAGCCAGCACCGCTCGGGTGAGCCAGAGTGCGCGCCCTCGCCCCGACGTCCGGGGCGCCCTCTGGCAGGTGACTCGATGCTACGTGTCCGCAGTGCCCTCTCGGCGGTGATCCTCCTGGCGTTCGTGGCGGGCTGTGCCCGGCGCGCGCCCGATCCGACTTCCTCCGATTCCTCCACCACGGTGTATGTGGCGCACCGGGTGCGGACGCTCGATGCCTCCCGCCCGCTCGCCGAGGCGATCGCCGTGCGGGGAGGCAAGGTGCTCGCGACGGGGAGCCGCGACGAGGTGCTCGCCGCCGCCGGCAGTGACGCGCGGGTGGTGGACCTCGGGGACGCGACGCTCGTCCCCGGCCTCGTGGATGGCCATGGCCACCTCTCCGGGCTGGGCCGCGCGCTCTCCGCCGTCACGCTCACCGGAGCCACCTCCCGCCAGGAGGCGCTCGAGCGCCTGAAGGCCGCGCGCCCCTCCGCCTTCCAGGGAGACTGGCTCATCGGCCAGGGGTGGGACCAGAACGACTGGCCGGAGAAGGCGTTCCCCACCCGCGCGGAGCTGGATGCGCACTGGCCCTCCACCCCCGTGGCCCTGTCGCGCATCGACGGCCACGCGATGTGGGTGAACGGCGAGGCCCTGCGC
The DNA here is from genome assembly GCF_020103725.1 of Hyalangium gracile. Classification (NCBI taxonomy): domain Bacteria; kingdom Pseudomonadati; phylum Myxococcota; class Myxococcia; order Myxococcales; family Archangiaceae; genus Hyalangium; species Hyalangium gracile. Next base: position 17,119 of record NZ_JAHXBG010000019.1, read on the forward strand.
CGCGCGCGCATCACCCGGGACACCCCGGATCCGCGAGGCGGGCGCATCCTCCGAGGCCCCGACGGAGAGGCCACCGGAGTGCTCATCGACAACGCGATGGGGCTCATCGACGCGGTCATGCCCCCCGCCACCCACGAGCAGTTCGAGGCCCAGCTCTCCGAGGCGCTCGCCACCTGCGCCAAAGGAGGGATGACGGGCGTGCACGACGCGGGCATGGACCTGCGCACCTTCCAGCTCCTCAAACGCTGGGACGCCGAGGGCCGCCTCCCGCTGCGCGTCTACGCGATGGCGGACGGCATGGGCTCCGAGCGGGAGAAGTACCTGGAGCTGGGGCCCTTCCAGGGCAACAAGCTGACGATGCGCGCCGTGAAGCTCATGATGGACGGGGCGCTCGGCAGCCGGGGCGCGGCGCTCCATGCTCCTTATAGTGACGAGCCCGCCCAGCGCGGCCTGGTGCTCCTCAACGCCGAGGAGTACGAGGCCCGGGTGCGGGCCTTCATCGCCCGAGGCTTCCAGGTGGCCACGCACGCCATCGGCGACCGGGCCAACACGCTGGTGCTGGACACGCTGCTGCGCGTGGCAGGGCCCGAGGGCGTGCGCTCCGGGCGGCACCGCGTGGAGCACGCGCAGGTGATGCGGCTGGAGGACATTCAGCGGATGGGCGCCAACGGCTTCATCGCCAGCGTGCAGCCCACCCACGCCACCAGCGACATGCCCTGGGCGGAGGTGCGCGTGGGGCCCGAGCGCGTCCTCGGCGCCTATGCGTGGCAGCGCCTCAAGGCCGCGGGGGCTCCGCTGGCGCTCGGCAGCGACTTCCCGGTGGAGCGGCCGGACATGCTCGCCGGGCTCTACGCGGCGCGCACCCGGCAGGACGCGGCCGGCCAGCCGCCGGGCGGGTGGTTCCCGGACCAGCGCCTCAGCGGAGAGGAGGCGCTCGAGGGCTTCACCGCGGGCAACGCCTACGCCTCCTTCGCGGAGAAGGAGCGCGGCCGGCTCGTGCCCGGCATGGACGCGGACTTCGTCGTGCTCTCGGTGGATCCGGTGGAGGCGGAGCCCACCGCGCTGCTCACGGCCCGGGTGCTCCTCACCGTGGTGGCCGGCAGCGAGGCCTACCGCGAGTCCACGCGCTGAGCCGGCCCTCGGCCGTTCTGTCCGCTGTGCTGCGTTGTCGCACGGAGCCACTCCCGCGAGCGGCTCCCCATGAACAGCGTGCCCCCGCTAGCAAGGGGATGGCATGCACATGCGCGCGCTGTGGGGATGGCTGGTCTGTCTGATCCTCGTCGCTTGTGGGGAGACCCAGCGGGAGACGGTCCCGCCCCCCACGCCTCCTCCGGAGCTCGTGGAGCCTACGAGTCCGCCTCCCTCCTCGGAGACGGACACTCCCGATGCGGAGACTTCGGACTCGGGCTCGTCTGAGACAGACACTCCGGAGGAAGGCACTCCGGACTCGGGACTGGCGTCCTGGCCCCCCGAGGGCAGCGTCACCTGTGGCTCGGTCCTCGCCTGCCGTGCGTCGCTCGTAGTGAACGGCGTCTGCGCGCAGATGGAAGCGCCCAAGGGAACGAGCTGCTCGGTGTCTCCCACCCTGCCCTCCGGCACTTGCGAGTTCGGAGGGTGCATCCTTGCCAATCCCCCGCGGCCGAACTGGACCTGGTCCCCGGATCGGAACATCTGGAAGGTTGCCAGCCGGTTGTCGGACTCGAGCCTGCTGCTCGCGGCCATCTCGTCGCCGTACGATCCCGCGCCGACGCTGCCCGATCAGGCGCCCACCGGCGAGTTCATCTCCGAGTGCCGGCTCACCCGCTTCGACCCGTCTCGACCGGACCACGAGACCGTGCTCCACACAGGGGGCCCCTGCCACCCGTGGGTGCTCCACCGCCGTCATGCGGTGGGCGATTTCTGGTCTCGCGAGCAGGACAAGCAGATGTGGGCCCTGCTGGACCTGGAGGGCGGCACACCGCCGCGCTACTTCGATCTGAATGCCCTGCTCCAGGCACAGCTGGCCGCCGAGAACGTGACGCCGGCGACGGAGAGGCCGCACTGGGTCCAGGGCGCTCCTGGTCAGCTGCTCCTGGTGTGGCCGCTGCAAGGCGGCAAGGTGTGGGTCGGCAGCCTGAGACTGCCGGAGCTCACGTTCGGCTGGACACACCAGGTGGCGGGAGCGCTACGCGGCTCGCCCATCGCGGACGAGCTCGGGCGGCTGTACGTCGAGGTGGAGCCTGGGAATGTCGTGTCCCTGTCCGCGGAAGGCGCGGAGCGGTGGACCCAGCGGGGAGCCGGCCAGCCGGTGGCCGTCTTCCGGGACACGCTCTTCCTCGACGATGGCACCGTGCTCTCCACCGCCGACGGCGGCAGGAAGTACGCATTGCCCTCGAGCCCGGCGTCCCTCCTCCAGAATCAGGTCTCCGTCCTCCTGAGTGAGTCCCATGCCGCGGTGATTGCGCCCTGCCCCACGCGGCCCTGCTCGGAGGTGAAGCTGCTGCGACGGGCCACCGGCGAGCTGCTGGCCGAGGCGCAGGTGCCCTACCTTCATTACCGTCCCAGTCCCGAAGACGTCATGGGCCACCTGACGTCCGATGGCTCGGTGATCGTCATCCAGCGTGTCCACTACCCGGCCCTGATGACGAGCCCCTTCGATCCGGTTCCGGCAGTGCGCTGGTCCCTGCTGCGTGAGGGCCAGCCGCTGCAGTTCCAGCAGGAGCTGCTGCTCCCCGAGGGAGAGAACCTGGAGAGCACCCTGCTCCACAACGGACAGTGGCTGGCCGTCGAGCGCGACTCGGGCCGCGGCATCTACCACACGCCCGGAGCGGACCTCATTGGAGTGACCACCCCAGGCCTGCGCCCGCCCGAGCACGGGTGGCTCGCGCCTCGAGGCAACGCCGCGGGCGGCTCCGCCCCCGAGTGACGGACACCGCGCCAACTGGTCCGACAAGCAGACCAGTTCGGCCGGAACGCCGGCGGGGTGCTCTCGGATGGGGCAAGATGGCCACACTCCCCTGAGCGCCCATGAACCTCAACGACTGGAAGCAGGCGGGAAAGACCTTCCTCTTCGAGGGGCACCGCATCTTCTACCGCGACGAGGGCGCGGGGGACGTGCTGCTGTGCCTGCATGGCTTTCCCACCTCCTCGTGGGACTGGTCCCGCCTGTGGCCCGAGCTGACGCCACGCTTCCGCGTGATTGCCCCTGACCTGCTCGGCTATGGGTTCTCGGACAAGCCGTCGAAGCACGTGTACTCCATCCTAGAACAGGCCACGCTCACCGAGCGGCTGCTGGAGTCCCTTGGAGTCACGCGCGTGCACGTGCTCTCTCATGACTTCGGCGTGTCCGTCGTCCAGGAGCTGCTCGCGCGGCAGCTGGAGCACGAACAGGCAGGGCGGCAGGGGCTGGAGCTGCGCTCCTCGTGCTTCCTCAATGGCGGCCTCTTCCCAGAGGTGTATCAGCCCCGGTTGATCCAGCGGCTGCTGGCGGGCCCGGTGGGGCCGCTCGTCGCGAGGCTCGTCAATCAGCGCTCCTTCGAGCGAAGCTTCAACGCCATCTTCGGCGAGAAAACCCGGCCCTCGAAGCAGGCGCTGGCCGAGTTCTGGGAGGCCATCACGTACAACGATGGTTCGCGCATCTCCCACCGGCTCATCAGCTTCATGGCGGATCGGCGCCGCCACCAGAAGCGCTGGACCGGCGCGCTCCAGCGCACCCGCGTTCCGCTGCGAATGGTGAACGGAGCGGCGGACCCGGTCTCGGGCGCGCACATGGCGGCGCGCTACCGCGAACTCGTCCCCCATCCGGACATCGTCTCGCTGGAGGGGCTCGGGCACTACCCGATGGTGGAGGACCCACAGGCCGTGCTGAAGGCCCTGCTGGACTTCGTCGAGCGTGCCAGAATTCGCCTCAATCCAGGGCGTCGACCAGCGTGAGGACCCAGTCCAGCATCTGCTGAAATCGCGGGTCATGCCTCCGTACTGTCGAGTGGACAATCTCACTCCGGAAGTCCCAGAACTTCTGGAACGCCTCATGCTCCTCCGCCGAGAGCTGTCCATTGTCGACGAGGATCCGCTCAACGAGCGGAAGCGGACCTGCGACTCCCACCTGTCGACCTGCTTCCAAAATCAGGTCCTCCATCAGCTTCGCAGCCTCCAACAGCCTCGGGACATCATCCAGGTCTGGGGAGTGGAGTTCGAGCAGCCGCGTGTGGAACGGCTTCCAGAACTCCTCGTTCGTCGAAACGGAGGGCTCTAGCTGGCGGAGTTGCTCAAGCAACCTGCTGCTTAGATTCCAGCGACCCGCATCCTTCCTAGTAATGGATGCGCCAGGCTTGCCGCTGCGTTGTTCCCACAATGCGCGCGCGAGCTGCCGACGCTGCTGGAGGTCGATCAACGGCAACACACTCTTGGCTGCGTTCAGCGCAGCCCACTGCTCAAAGGAAGAGAGTTTCCCTAGGATCCCTTCGAGCACGATGTAGAAGCATTCGGGCTCGGGCTGGAACTGCAGTATGGCCAGAGCGACGAGCCGATCTCCTGGAGTTCCCAGGGCGAACCGCGCCTTGATCTCCGCAGGCACGAAGCGGGTTCGCCTCACTAGAGTACCAAGCTCGAAGACGAGGAGGTCCAAGGCCTGCGTCCTCTTTGGACTAGACTGCTGTGTCTCTCTCAGCTCCTCATACTTCCGAGCGTACCGCCCGAGTGCTTGCATCTCCTCGTATGCGGTCCGAAACGGTTCGAATAGCAGGTAGTTCAGACGCTCCTTGCACCCTCCCTGCCCGTCCGCGCGCTCGATTCGCGGGTTGGCATCGAAAAAGGCAAGCAACCTGGATAGTGCTTCTGCCACGGCCCGACGTTCGTCATCTCTCCAATGCGACAGCGGTTGACTCAGCGCTACCAACAACAGCAAGAGCGGCCGTGTCTCGAATCGCTCCGCCTCGGCCTGTTCCACCATCAACGCGTCAATCACCGCCTTCGATGTGGCCAATCCGGGTTGAAGCTGGAACAGGACATAGGCCACTACACGCATCGCTACGTGGTCCTGCGATACCACCAAGCGATGGACAAAGTCAGGCCGGGCGATGGGGAGCGCGGGCCTCAGATTCTCCCTCAAATCCTGGGCAACGAAGTCCGAGGCACTAGGAGATTGCGAACGGAGGTAGACGACCGCCGTCTCCCGCACAGACGCCACTACGAACCGGAACTCCAGCTCCGCGTTGGTGATACCGATCTTGGCGACCAACCAGCGCTCAAACTCTTCAGTTGCTCCGAGTAACGCATGTGCTGCTCGCGCGAGGAGCAACTCCACTTCTCGGGGGGCCCAGAGATCAACGTTCCCGAGTTCCCGGCCCAAGGCCCCCAGAGCCGGACTCAAGGCATAGGCCACTACCAGGGGACGGAGAAGCTCCACGACACGCACAACCCCATCTTCGTCACGCTGGAGACCACAAAGCCGAACGAAGTCATAGGCAAGCCACTGCGCTTGTTGAGGCATCGCGGCCTGAAGGGTCCTCAAGGCCCCTGCAACGTCCTGTTTCCACACATGATCCGGGGCCTCCGCTGCCTCGTGGAGTTCTCGGAGGTAGTCCCCCAAGGACAGCGTATGCCCGCCAGGGAGCACTACCGAGAGCATCAGCTCCAACATGGCTTTGGCGAAAGCTGCCTCGTTGGTGGGACGCTTGCTGCGCGGCGGTATGGACGCGAGCATCACCGCGCGCTCGGCCATCTGCATTGCATCGTTCTGGCTACGAACCGTGGAATCCAGGAACCGGGCCTGCCTCGTAGTCAGCACCTCCGGCAACCGGGGCAGGAGCTGCGCCGCCGCTCCCCCCGCCCATGCCAGTGGGATCTGCCTCACGCCCGCATGTCGCTCCTGCTCGATGCGCGACGTGTCGAGCCGTGCATCCCCCATGATGATGCTGGCGCTGATGCGCTGGGACACGTTGTCAGGAAGCGATGTTCTATAAATATGGCCGTGGGGAAAGCCGCCACGCTCTCCCTCGCGCCTGATGTGGGCCAAGTTGTCCTCAAGAGGAACACCCAGGAAGGTAAGCTGCGCCGCATAGGCTCGGGCGACCACGTAGGCAGTACCCCGAGACCCATCCGTAACGAGCCGGTGCCCATGCAAGGCCAGTGCCCGCCCCAGGCTGTAGGCGGTCCACATCTCCACATCTCGAAGCTCGGAGCGGGCTGTCCCCAGGACCTGGACCCAGAGACCACTCGGAGACCAGGTGCCAGGAACCTGGGGTGGCTCGCGAAGGAGCTCGGCCACAATGGCCTCGTGGATCACCTTTGAAGGGGTGAGGTGCTCGCCGAGCACCAGCATCGCACTGATGGTCTCCATGATCGCCTGCGCAGCTCTATCCGTAGCTTCCTCCTCCATCGGCCAGTCATTCCCGAAGAGTGCGGATGCAGCGAGCGCAGCTTCGATGGAGCCCGCTGCACAGCGAGTCTTCAACCACAGCTCGCCGTTCTGGCTCCGCTCCTCCATACGGTGCATATCCTCGATGAAACCTGGGCCATATGGAGCCGCTTCACCTACTCGCTGGTTCAGGATTCTCCTCGCGGCTCCCAGGCTCTCTTCGATGGCTCGCGTGACATCTGGCGCCTCGCCATCATCCCGAGGCGAGATGAGTCTCCAGATAGCTTCGACTGCCGCCACCGCAGCGCCGACGACATTGCGAAGTCCAAAGCGACGCAGTCCCTGGAGGGCCTTCTCCATCGTGGCCCAGTCCGGGTTTCCCCCGGAGCTGAGCGCCCAACTGGCGAGATAAGCCTTCAGCTCTTCGCGCTGCTCTTCGATAAGCCGGTTCGCCTGATCCCCAGGCTCCTCCAGCGCGCGCCGCCCGAGACGGAAGCGCTTTCCCGTCACCGTCCGGAGTTCCACCGACTCCTGGGTGATGGGCAGAGCCCGGGACTCACCGGGCTCGAACGAGAGCAGGTGTCGGGTTCCCTCGGCCTCCACTTCCAGTAGTAGCGGGTTCGTCCCCGGCACATCCAGGCGTACGGCCCCTGGCAGCTCGCCGCCGTGCACGGAGAGGGTCCGCTCGTCCAATCGGAGGTACACCGGAATGTGCGGAAGCTGCTTGGGCAGCAGGCCCGGCAGCCACTCTGGAAGCCCTCCCCTGGGCTCGAGGGCCAGCTCCAGCCTCCCGGAGACAATGAGGTGCGACTGAGCGGAGACGCGCCGCGCGGCATCGGTCGCGATGATGCGAGGTGGCAGCTGAGCCAGCAGCTGCAGCGCCCAGGCAGCGACCCCCTCGCGTCCTGGCGTTGACAGCGTCTGGCTGACCTCCGCCAGCAGCCGCTGGATCTCCTCGTCGACCTCCGCCGACGGCGGAGGCAGAGACAGGTAGAGGAGCCGCTCCTCGAGCTGGACGGCCCTCGGCGCCGATTGATGGAACCGCTGCAGCTCGCTCCAGGCCCGGGCGAGCAGTGACCCTTGCTGGAACAGCTCGGCCCGGAGCACCCGCGCCAACTCGGGAACGAGCACGAGCCCCGCCATGCTGCGCACCTGGACGAGCGGGCTGAACCAGAGGGCTGCCTCCGCGGCCGCATCCACGTCCGGCAGCGCCTGGAGCCGCATCCAGCGGAGCAGTTCCGGCTCGATGCGTGAGGCCAGTGACAGGCAGCGCGCAAGCTTCACCGCGCCAGGCGCTCTCAGCTCGAAGCTCCTGAGCATCCCCTCAGGTGACGGCGCAAGGTCCTCCTCGATCACCGGAACCTCCGCCTCGTGCGCCCGGAAGTCGAGAGGACCCTCCCCACCGTGGTGCAGCGATCCCACTGCACGATACGAACGAGCCGAGTGAGCTCACGCGGCCACCACGAGCGGGGATAGGGCACGAAGGCCACAAGCGGATAGCCGGCCACGCTCCATTTCCGCGCGAGCGCCAGCCATTCCTCCAGACTCGCACTGGTCGTCGAGTATGAGGGTCCTCCCAAGCCCAGATCCGTCAGCAGCAGCAGCGGCGTACCCGGGGGAGGAAGAACGAACGCTCTCCCCCTGAGAGGCCGTCGTCCCGGCAGACCAACGAAGGGCGTGCTCGCCACCCCTTCCGAGCCGATCACCCGACGCAGCTGGGCGACCAGCTCCCGCTGATCCCTTGCGAAGGGCTGCATGCCCTCTCCCTTGTCCAGCAGCACGTGCACGCCTCGGCTCAAGGTGGGCTGCTCCTGGAGGGGGAAGCGCGGCGCCGACTCCCCCCGAGCGAGCACCTGGATCAGCACTTCGACATCGGGAGGTCCTTCTCCACTGGAGGTCCTCAGAGCCGCAGTGAGCAGATGACGGCTTGTCGCCGGCGCGAACAGCGGCTCCAGCGGCAGGTCTCCGATGGAGGGGGAAGGAGGCGCCATCGGTTCCACGCCCTTGAGCCACACCGGTGTGCGGAGCGGTGCATCCCCCAAGGGTTCGAGCGTCGTCACGGAATCGAACCGTGGCTCCATTTGCGGAAGAGGCACGTCCAGAGGAGTCTTGTCCTCGGGCACCGCCTCTGGGACGGACCCCTCGCTCAAGAGCACGGGCTCGGCCAGGGGCGGCTCGGGAGCAACGGGCGGCTCCGACACTTGGGGCCACTCGAAGCCGAGCAGAGCGGCCACCTCACGCAACACGTCCGGATCCGACGTTGCCAGAGTGCGTGTCGCGTGGACGAGATCCCCCAGGCCGATGGCGTTCATGCGCATGGCTCCGCTCACGGACTAGGACTTCAGCAGGGTGACCTGGAACAGCTGCTCCAGCAACTCCTCGCTCACCGAGTCGTCGCTCTGGAGCCGGCGAAAGGCCGTCACTGTGTCCAGGAACTCGGGAGTGCTGGGGGGGCGTCGCCCCTTGCCCACGGCCTCCTTGGCGAGAGCCCCCACCTTATCGGCGACGCGCTCATAGAGCGCCATGTCCTTCTCGCCGTCCCCGAAGTGCGCCACCGCGATGCGCCGCAGCCGCTCCTTGTCAGGCATGGGCAGTTCCAGCACCACACAGCGCCGGAGGAAGGCCGCCGGAAGCTCACGCTCGTCATTGGACGTCAGGACTACGAAAGGTGCCTGGGCCGCGAGGATCGGAGGCCGCTCGCCCACGGTGAACTGGAGCGAGCCCAGCGGTACCAACAGGTCATTGGGCACATCCGGATCCGCCTTGTCGATCTCGTCGATCAACACCACGGCGCGCTCCGCGTGGCGCTTCTGATTGACCACCGCGTTGGGCTCTTGGGCCTCGGCCACATTGACGTCCGGAGGAGTACCGCGCCGGGCCGCGCTCTCGCGGTTGAACGCCCACCACAGGACGCCGGGCTTCACGTAGTGGAACTCCTCCTTTGCATCTCCCGCCTGGGCGTCACTCAGCCGCTTCACGGCATCGAAGACCCAGAGCAGATCCCGCGCCTGCGTACGGGAGGAGACGACATCCTCGTAGTAGCGCCATCCCATCACCCGGGCGACCCAGGGCGCCAGTGACGACTTTCCCGAGCCTGGAGCGCCGCGCAGCAGCAGCGGGCGACCGGTCGCCATCGCCACGTTCACTGCGAGCACGATCTGCTCGGTGAACTCGTAGACCTCGCCGTCGCGACGATCTCCGAGGCGCCCGCGCCCCTCTCTCGCTGGGACCATGGGCACGACCGGATTCATGGGGTCGAAGAGCTTCTTGTAGTTCGACACAGTCATGGCTCAGCCTCTGAAAGATGCCTGCTGCCTGCCAATCAACCCCTCAGCAGTCTTGTGGAGCTTGTGCGCCTCTTGTTCCTGCTTCGGATCCAGCCGGGGCAGGAGCACATCCACGGGCGCGGGCGGATCTCCCGTGCCGGTGAAGAGCAGAAACGTGAGGGTGCGGAAGTGTTTCTGGAGGCGCTGGAGGATCTCGCGGGACAGCACGGGAGTCGAGATCAACACCACGACCGCCGTCTTGAAGGTCTCCTCCAGTTCCACCAGCACTCCATCGACGTCCGCATCGGTCTCGACTTCGAGGAGAACCTTCAGGCATTGGTAGATCTGGCGCTGAATTTCCTCGAAGGACCCCTCATAGAGTTTCGAAAGCGGGATGAGATCCCAGTGTGGAGCATTACTGGGGTTCGCCCTGCGCGCATACATGCGCCCGGTGAAGTCCAGGTGCACGGCGTTGAGCCCCACGGCCCGCTGCTCTGGGGCGCGCTGGGTCACCTCCGAGAGCATCTGCCCCGCCTGAGCCGGAACCCATCGAAACGGAGTGACCAGACCCAGCAGCTCGAGCGCCTTGTCGCTGAGCAAGGGCAGCAACGGGGCCAACGCCCGGAACGCCTCCTTGAGACTGGCGAGCGAGACCTCCTGGGGCTGGAGCAGCTTTTCGGCGAGCGCACGGCGCACCGCCTCCAGCTGAGCGGGAGGTGCCTGCCCCAGCGTCTGGAGCGCCTGGCAAAGAAGCTCCGGCTTGTCGATGCGCTCCAGGATCTTCATCACCTTGTCGAGGATGGACTCCGGCGCGATTGGGAGGACCGGTGCCGCATTCCGAGAAGTGCGCGGCATAGAGTCGTTCCACACCTCGGGCTCGGCCACGAAGCGTGTATAGCCAGCGTTCTGGTTCCTCTGCGCTATCCGTGTGTGGACCTGGAAGGTAACCTTGTCGGAGCCCACCTTGAGACGGGCGACTCGGTACCCGAAATCCATGAGGTTCTCTCGGCCAAAAAGTGACAGGCCTGGCAGATAACAACGACTTCCGGCCCCTCCCTCCCTCACCGACTGCGGTCCCTCGCTCGAACTCCCGAACAGGTGCAACACGAAGCGGTCAGGTGGGTAGATGGACTCCTTGTAGACGCGCTGTGCGCGCTCGCTCAAGCTCGACTGCGAATGGTGGGTGATCAGCAGCGTGAGGTCCTGCTTCTTGAGCCAGGCCGGCAGGTCGGGATTGCACACCGCATTGAGCTGCCGGAGGTCCACCTCCATCTCGAAGGGCTGCTCCTCCCAGAGATGGAGGAAGCTGGAGTTGAGCCCTACCAGCCCCAACCGCACCCCGTCCTTCTCCAGGTGTGCCGAGCAGTCGCCCGGTAACAATCCCTCGGTGCATGACAACTTTCGAGACTGCTCGCTGTTCGTGAGCCATGACTGGTAGGAACCGAATGCCTCCGTGACCTTCTTCCGGATGGGACTCGCAGCTTGGCGCCAGAAGAGGTCCGAGATCTTGGGAGACTTCGGCCACATCTCCAGGAGCACCATGTCCGAGTCCTCTTCGCTGGGAAGCTGGACGTCGTGGTTGCCGGGGACCGTCAGCAATTTCGGGTCATGAGAGCCCAGTTCCTTGAGACGGTTCCAAAGCTTCTGCACGAAGCCCTCGACCCGCTGGAACTGCTCGGGCGTACCGGAGTCGGTGAGATCCCCGCTGATGACAACCAGATCGAACGGGCCTGCAAGTTCGTGAGCCTTCTCAAGATCCTGCAGGAAGAGCGCTTGCTCCTGCGCAGCGTACGGCTCACGCTCCAGATTCCCCAGGTGCAGGTCCGACAGGTGGAGCAGGCCGAAGGTGGTCAAGGAGCTCCCACCTCGAACGCCTCGGAGAAGGACCCGTCGGTTTCGAGATCGTACCGGCTCGTATCCGGCACCATGCGCCGATGGCCCGCATTCACATTGAGTTCGAGGCTCCGAGGCCAGACGGTGAGCTTGCCCTTCGTGCCGTCCACGTCGATCCGGATGACGCTGTAGCCGTGGAGGCGCTGGACCTGCTTGCCCTGCGGGCTCATCCACTCCTCCAACCCGAAGAGCGAGGCGCCACACAGCTTGCGCCGGGGCTGGGCCCCTCCCTCACGGGAGAAGACCGCCGTGGATTCATGCATGTGCCCGTGCAGGTGAGCCATGAAGCTTCCAGGCCGGTCGATGAACTCGCGGAACTCCTTCCTGGACGCCGGGCTGAGCCATGACTCGGGGTGATGCGTCAGCAGCAGCGACACCTGGTGACGCCCCAGCCACTGCGGTGGATCCCCATCGCAGACAGCGTTGAGCTGCCGGACATCCACGTGCAGCTCGCCGTCGAAGTTCCGACCGCTCAGCTGGAGGAACGAGGAGTTCAGCCCTACCACCCCGAGGCTCACCCCATTCCGGTTCACCGTGGCCGAGAAGTCCCCAGGCAGCAGCCCCTGTTTGACCGCGAGCGTCCCCTTGGCGAACCGAGCCTGGGCCCACTCCGTGAACGGTTCGAACGCTCGAGCCACCGTCTTCCGGTACTCACCCTTCGGCTCGCTCCAGAAGGCCTGCTGGATCTCCTCGTCCTTCTGCCAGAGGGTCAGCGCCTTCACGACCGCCGAGGTCGACTTCGGGCGCTGCAGATCGTGATTGCCCGGCACGAACAACAGCTCGGGGTTGGAGCCCAGCTCCGCGAACCGCTCCCAGAGCTTCGTCAGCGTCTGCTCCAGCGCCTGAAACTCCGCCTCCGTGCCGCGCTGGGTCAGGTCCCCGGTGAACAGCACCAGGTCCCACGGTCCCGTCCGCGCGTGGAGCTCCTTGAGGTCCTTCTCGAACTCGGCCCTCACCTGGGGCCAGAGGATCTGCTGCCCGCCCTGCCCCTGATGGAAGTCGGTCAGGTGGAGGATGCGAAGAGTAGCCATACGTCGCCTCGGTTGAACCGCCCGACGTAGCTCACTTCGCGCCGGGCTTCTTCTCGATCTTCTTCAGCCGCGCGTACAGCTTGACCATCGTGTTCGTACGGCAGAACGTGATCTTCTGCGCGCGCTCGTAGCCCTTGCGCGTCACCTCGACCTTGATGGGCTTGCCCGGCAGGCAGTCCAGCGTCAGCGACACGGGCGTGTTCCCCTGGTCGTTGCCATCCACCCGCACCGACACGTTCGCGGGCTCGGACTCCACCACCAGGATGGCCGCCCCGTCGAAGGAGGTGCTCTGCTCGGTGATTACCTCCGCCGGGTCCTTCGATGGCGCCGGCGTCTCCAGCGTCGGCGCGATCGTCCTGTACGTCGTCGGAAGGATGCCCGACGTATCCGGCGCGTCCGGCAACTGGAACGAACCATTGAGCTCCGGCAGCACGAACAGCACCGCCGCCATCAGCCCGAACCCTGCCGCGCCCAGCTTCAGCGCCGCGGCCACCTTCCACGGCCCGCCCTCCGTCGAAGGCAGGAACGTCCCCACCTTCTCCTGCGGCGGCGCCTGGTGCACCGACACCGTCCCGGACGAGCCCGTCCGAGTCGCCGTGCCCGCCCCAGGCTGGGCTCCGCCCTGCCCCGGCTGCGCTCCGCCCTGCCCCGGGCCCTGGAGGTTGGAGAATCGAGACTGGACGTGCTCGACCTCCTGGGAGCGCCCCATGAGGGCGTCCTTCATCTCATCCGGCTGGTGCCCACCCTCTTCGGGAGGAGGCCAGCTCGGCTTGGGTTGCTGTGGGTTGCTCACGTTTCTCCTCCCCGCCCCTCAGGCTCAGCCACCGACCACCCGGAACACTTCGCGCAGCGTCGTCGCCCCGGCCCTCGCGCGCTCCACGCCCGCCTCCAACAGCGTCACCATGCCTTCCTTCCGCGCGATCTCCTGCAGCTGCGGCGTGGGCATCTTGGCGTTGATGCCATCCCGGATGGCCGGGCTGACGACCAGCATCTCGTAGATGGCGGTGCGCCCCAGGTACCCGCTGCCACCGCAGCGCTGGCAGCCCACCGGTGAGTAGAAGTTCCCCGTGGCCAGGCCCGCCGCGTCCAGCCGGACCGCCTCCTCCGGGCTGATGGGCGACGGCGTCCGGCAGTGCGGACACAGCGCGCGCACCAGGCGCTGCGAGATGGTGGCCACCGTGGCGGACGCCAGCAGGAAGGGCTCCACTCCCATCTCGATGAGCCGGTTGAACACGCCCGACGCCGAGTTCGCGTGGATGGTGGTGAGGATGAGGTGGCCGCTCAGGCCCGCCTGGATGGCCGTGCGCCCCGTCTCCGGATCGCGAATCTCGCCCACCATGATGACGTTCGGGTCCTGCCGCAGCACCGAGCGCAGGCCCTGGGCGAAGGTGAAGCCCTGCTCGGCGTTGACCTGCGTCTGCGCGAACAGCGGCACGTCGAACTCGACCGGATCCTCGATGGTGGCGATGCGCGTGAGCGCGCCGCGCGACTCCTTGATGTAGCCCAGCGAGGCGTACAGCGATGTCGTCTTGCCGCTGCCCGTGGCGCCGGCCACGAAGATGACGCCCTGGGGCAGCTGGAGGATCTGCTGGTACTTCTCATGCAGCGCGCTGGGGAAGCCGAGCGCGCTGAGCTGCGGCAGCTGCACGCCCGTGCGAGCGATACGCAGCGCCACGGCCTCGCCGTGGTTGGTGGGCAGCACCGAGACGCGGATGTCCGCGGGCCCCTCCGGCGTCGAGAGGGGGAAGTGTCCGTCCTGCGGCTTGTCCAGCTTGTAGAGCGTCAGCTTGGACAGCACCTTGATGCGGTTGATGAGGCGCGGGTGGTGCTCGCGCGGGAAGGTGAGCACCTCCTCCAGCACGCCGTGGACGCGGAACGCGATGCGCGTGCCCGACTCCAGCGGGTGGATGTGCACGTCGCTGGCGCCCAGCCGGATGGCCCCATCCATCAGCGTCTCCATGAAGACGATGATGTCCGGATCCGGCGTGTTGGCGACGGTGCGCAGGTACTGGCCCAGCTCCACCAGCATCTCGCGCACGACGATGGCCACGTCCTCGTTGACCACCTCCAGCGGCGAGAGCACGGGGCGCTTGGCCAGCGGCGGCGGCGCGCGGCGCGCGATCGAGGTGACGAGGCTGGACCCCACGCCCAGCACCAGCGCCAGACCGGCGCTGAGCAGCACCAGGGGCGAGGCCGCCGTCTGCAGGTAGGGAACCACCGCCTTCAGCGCGCCCTCCACCCCCTGGGTGGAGTGCCGGTAGATGAAGGAACCGACGCCCACCACGAGGACCACTCCAGCGAGGGTCCACAAGCCGCGGGTCGCCTTGCTCATCAGCGCAGTCATGGGATGGAGCAGACCCTACCACCCAGGTGACTGCCGTTCCACTCGGGGACGACCAGTCAGGCAGACGTCGCCGCCCTATTCGAGCTGCTCTCGCACGACGGTGGTCCTACCTGGCTCCACCACCACCTTCACCGCCTTGATGGCGCCCAGCTCGCTGTTCACCAGCCGCAGCGTGTAGCTGCCCTCGTACACCTCGCGGGGCGCCAGCGGCGTGGTGCCCAGCTTCCGCTCGCCGATGTACACGTCCGCCCAGGGCCTGGCGTCCGCGGCGATCTTCCCCTTGCGGAACTCGATGGCGCTGCGGGTCTTCCCCTTGGCATCCACGTTCACCGAGGTCGTCTGGCGCAGGTCCAGCTCGGCGTTGACGAAGGTGAGCGCCACCTTGCCCGCCGGCAGCTTCACCGTGGTCGGCGTGCGCCCCAGCTTCTTGCCTCCGTAGAAGACATCCGCGGGCGGAGTGCTGGAGATCTCCACCTCGCCCGTCACGCCGTCCTTCCTGCCCTTCTTCGCGCGCGGATCCGAGGCCACCTCCGGCGTCGGCTCGAGCGCTGGCGCCGGCACGGCCTTGAGCGCGAGCTTCACCGGGACGGTCACCCCGGGCTCCACCTTCACCGTGGCCGCCTCGTCCAGGTGGCCCGCGAGGCTCACGCGGATGAGGTGCTCCACCCCGGAGGCCACCTCCGGCAGCGTCAGCGGCGTGGTGCCCTCCTGGAGCTTCCCATCGAGCACCACCGCGGCCCCCGGCGGCTCGGTGACGAGCGAGATCGTCCCGGGCCGGGCCTGCTCGGGCGGCAGCAGCACGGAGACGGTCTTGCTCGCCGCCTGCCGGGTGAGCTTGACCGTCACCTCGCGGGCCTCGCGGCCCTCCTTCTGGACGCGCACGCGGATGTCCTGCTCGAGCGCCAGCATCCGCAGCGTGCCCGGCGTCTTCACCTTCGACTCCAGGCCATCCACCACCAGCGTGGCGCCCGGCGGATCGCTCTCCACCGTCAGCTCCCCCTCCACGGGGACCGGCGGCTCCGAGGGCCGGGCGAGCATGAAGCCGAGCCCCACCAGCGCCACCAGCGCCAGCGCCCCCACGCCCGCCATCACCTTCTTGTTGCGGCCGCTGGGACGGCGCACCGCCTCCACCACATCCGAGCCCTGAGGGTCTCCTTCCCGCCGGGCGTTCGGGTCCGTGAAGCCGGACACCTGCGAGTTGCCGGTGCCGGTGCGGTGGCCCTGCTCGATGATGTCGACGAGCTGCTCGGGCCGGGCCGTGGGCAGCTCGCGCAGCAGCGCCTGGTAGGCGGCGTGCTCCTCGGCGAACAGCTCCAGCATGAAGCGCGAGACGTGGACGCTGGTGGGCGGCTCGGGCGTGCTGGCCAGGTACTTCTCCAGCGCCAGCTGCATCTCCTGGGCGCTGGCGTAGCGCTTGCGCCGGTCCTTCTGCAGCGCCTTCTCCAGAATCTCGTCCAGCGCCGGGGGCACGTCCGGGCGCAGCTCGGAGGCGGGGCGGACCTCGCCCTCGAGGATGTCCTGCATGATGGCCAGCTCGTTGTCGCGCTTGAAGAGCCGGCGGCCGACGAGGATCTCGTACAGCACGATGCCCAGCGCGAACACGTCGCTGCGGGCATCCAGCGGCACCGAGCGGATCTGCTCGGGGGACATGTAGCTGTACTTGCCCTTGAGCTTGCCGCCCTCCGTCTTGGTGCTGTGGGACTCGGCCTTGGCGATGCCGAAGTCCACCACCTTCACGCCGCCCTCGTAGGTGACGAGGATGTTGGAGGGGGACACGTCCCGGTGGACGATGTTCAGCGGGTTGCCCGCGTTGTCCTTGCGGGTATGCGCGTAGTGAAGCCCCTCGCACGCTCCGGCGACCAGCCGCGCGGCGATGGCCGGAGGCAGGGCCACCTGGGCGCGCTTGCCCTTGCGCAGGATGGCCAGAAGGTCATGCCCCGCGATGAACTCCATCGCGATGTAGAAAGAGGACTGCTCCTGCCCCAAGTCATAGATCTGCACCACGTTGGGGTGGTTGAGCGTGGCCGCCAGCCGCGCCTCGTCCAGGAACATCTGGACGAACTCCTTCTCGGTGGAGTGCTGGTCGAGGATCCGCTTGACGACCACGAGCTTCTCGAATCCCTGAAGCCCGAGCTGCTTGGCGAGCCAGATCTCCGCCATTCCGCCCACGGCGAGGCGCTTGAGCAGGAGGTACTTTCCGAACTGCTGGGTCATGTCGGACGCCACTGTATCGGAAGAGGGCTCCCCGAGCACAATCCGACCCAGGGAGGCGCGCCAGGGCCCGACTGCGGTAGGTTGGGCCCATCCGCCCTACCCACGGTCCCCCCATGGCCCCACTCCCCCGCGCCATCGCCCCCCGCGTGCGCCTGCTGCTGCCAGCGCTCCTGCTGGTCGCCGCCGCCTGTCAGCAGTCCGAGTCGACCCAGACCGCGCCCTCGCTCCCTGCCCTGACGAGCGCCCGCCAGGGGCTGCTGCGCGTGCCCATCGACAACGCGGGAGACATCTTCCTGGGGCAGACGACGCCCACCTTCAATGCCATCAACCTGCTCGATGGCCGAGGGTTGAACGCGCCGGACGGCATCGCCCTGGACACCAGCGTGAGCCCGCCGCGCGTCTACGTGGCGGACACCGCCAACAGCCGCGTGCTGGCCTGGGCGGACGCCAACGCCTTCGCCAACGGGGACCCGGCGGACAAGGTCATCGGGCAGATCGACCCCTACCGCGGGGCCTGCGGCGCCACGGGAGTGAACGCCACCTCGCTGTGCACCCCCAGGGCCGTGGAGGTGGACCCCTCGGGCAACCTCTACGTCGCGGACACGGGCCACAACCGCCTCCTGTTCTTCACCGCCCCCTTCACCACGGACCTGGTGGCGGACCGCGTCTATGGCCAGAGCGGCAACTTCCTCACGGGCAGCTGCAACCAGGGAAGCACGCCGAGCGCCACCACGCTCTGCACTCCGGCGGGGCTGTCGCTGGATGGCGCGGGCAACCTGTATGTCTCGGACCAGGGCAACCACCGGGTGCTGCGCTTCGACGCGCCGCTCACGGACGTGGCGGCGGACGCGGTGCTGGGACAGACGGGCATGGCGGGCAACCTGCCCAACATCGTGGACGCGCGCGGCCTGTCCAACCCGTCGCGCCTGGCCATCGACCGCAGCGTCACGCCCAACCGCATCTATGTGGCGGACACGGACAACCACCGGGTGCTGGGCTGGAGCAGCGCCACCGCCTTCACCAACGGGGCCCCGGCCGACCGCATCCTCGGCCAGCCGGACGCGGCCTCCAGCGGGTGCAACACGGGCGGCATCGGCCCCGGCACGCTGTGCTTCCCGCGCGGCCTGACGGTGGACGGCGCGGGCAACCTCTTCGTGGCGGACACCAACAACAACCGGGTGCTCGTGTTCGACGCGCCCTTCGCCAGCGACAAGCTGGCGGACAAGGTGTGGGGGCAGCCCTCCTTCACGGGCTCCACGTGCAACAACGGCGGCGTCGAGGCCCACACGCTGTGCAGCCCCTGGGGCGTGGCGCTGGACTCCACGGGCGGACTCCTCGTGGCGGACACCAACAACAGCCGGGTGCTCTACTTCGAGGGGGGCCGCTCCGGCGACACCATCGCGGATGACGGGTTCGGCCAGGGCAACCCCACGGACACCACGTGCAACACCGGCGGCATCTCCGCGTGGACGCTGTGCAGCCCGCGCGGCGTGACGGTGGACGCGGCCGGCAACGTCTTCGTGGCCGACACCGGCAACTCGCGCGTGCTGGCGTACACGACCGCCACCGGGGACACGATGGCGGACGTGGTGTTCGGCCAGGCGAACATGACGGTGGCCACGTGCAACGCCACCGGCCTCAACAGCTCCTCGCTCTGCAACCCGGGCTCGGTGGCGGTGGACGGCGCGGGCAACGTCTGGGTGGGGGACGAGGGCAACTCTCGCGTGCTGGGCTACCAGACGCCGCTCACCACCAACACCGTGGCCGACAAGCTGGTGGGCAAGTCGAGCTTCACCTCCAGCACCTCCGCGTGCTCCGCCGCCTCGGCCTCGTGCCTCGTCACCTCCGCGCCCTCGGTGGCGGTGGATGTCGCCAACAACCTCTATGTCGCGGACACCTCCGGCAACCGGGTGCTGGGCTTCAACGCGCCCTTCGCCACCGGCAACGACTCCACCGCCGATCGCGTCCTCGGCCAGACGGACTTCGCCAACACCGCGCGCAACTCCATCGACACCCAGGGCCTCAACGGGCCGGCGGGCCTCCACGTGGACCGCTCCTCCTCGCCCAACCGGCTCTACGTGGCGGACACCGCCAACAGCCGCGTGCTGGTGTGGAGCTCGGTGGCCTTCACCAACGGCCAGGCCGCCGCCCGCGTCTTCGGCCAGACCGACTTCGCCCGAGGCGTGTGCAACGGCGCCGGGCTGGGCGCCTCGAGCCTGTGCACCCCCGCGGACGTGACGACGGACGCGGCTGGCAACCTCTACGTCTCCGACACCAACGCCCGCGTGCTGGAGTACGACGCGCCCTTCGCCACCGGCGGAGACACCGTGGCGGACCGCGTCTTCGGGCAGACGGCCTTCACCGGCAACACCTGCAACAGCGGCGGCGCCTCCGCACTCACCCTGTGCGGCCCGAGGGGCCTCACGGTGAACTCCACCGGCAACGTGTACGTGGTGGACGGCGGCAACCACCGGCTGCTGCGCTACACCACGCCGCTGAGCACGGACCTCGTGGCGGACGCGGTGCTCGGGCAGATCGGCTTCCGCTACACCGGCGCCAACCTGGTGGACGGCACGGGCTTGTACAACCCCTACGCCGTGGCGATCGACGTGTCGGTGACGCCCAATCGGCTCTACGTGGCGGACTACTCGAACAGCCGCGTGCTCGCCTGGGCGGACGTGACGGCCTTCCAGACGGGCTCGCCCGCGGACCTGGTCCTGGGCCAGCCGGACCTGCTGACCTCCGGCTGCAACAGCCAGGGCATCTCCGCCTCCAGCCTCTGCCTGCCCACCGCCGTCTCCGTGGACGCGCAGGGCCGCGTCTACGTGGCGGACACCTCCAACAACCGCCTGCTGCTCTACAACCCGCCCTTCACCACCGACACCGTGGCGGACAAGGTGCTCGGCCAGGCGGACTTCACCCCCCGCACGTGCAATCGCGGCCTCTCCGCCCCGAGCGCCGCCACGCTGTGCGCTCCCTACGGCGCGGTGATGAGCCCGGCGCAGGAGCTCTTCGTCTCCGACCACGACAACAACCGCGTCCTGGTCTACGTGGACCCCTGGACCACGGACGCGACGGCCGACGCCGTGTTCGGCCAGGCGGGCAGCTTCATCACGGCCACGTGCAACCGGGGTGGCCGCTCGGCCAGCTCGCTGTGCGGGCCTGGCCAGCTCACCCTGGACACCACCGTGTCCACCCTGCGGCTGTACGTGGCCGACAGCGACAACAACCGCGTCCTCGAGTACGACGCGCCCCGCTCCTCGGACGCCGTCGCGGACCTCGTGCTGGGCCAGTCGTCGATGAGCGCCTTCACGTGCGCCGCGGGGCAGACGGGCCTGTGCGGCCCCCAGAGCATCGCGGTGGACGAGACGGGCAACGTCTATGTCGCCGACCGGGAATCGGACCGCATCGTCCAGTACACCACGCCGCGGACCACCGACACGAGCGCGGACCGCCTCTTCGGCCAGGCCTCGCCCACCGGGAACTCGTGCAACGCGGGTGGCCTGGGCCCCACCTCCCTGTGCACCCTGCGCGGCGTGGCGCTGGACGCGGTGGGCAACCTCTACGCGGCGGACACCACCAACAACCGCATCGTCGTCTACCTCGCGAACAACCGCCCCACCGCCACGCCGCTCACGCTGACGCCGTCGTCGCCGACCACGACGGACACCCTCGTCGGCACGTACACCTACCAGGACGCGGACGGAGACGCGCAGAGCGGCACCGAGGTGCGCTGGTACAAGAACGGCACGGAGCAGCCGGCCTTCTTCGGGACGCTGACGGTGCCTCCCTCGGCGACGACGCGGGAGGAGCAGTGGTACTTCACCGTCCGCGCTCGCGACGGACTGGAGCCCGGACGGCTGGAGACGTCGAACCCGGTGACCATCCGCAACACGGCGCCGGTGGCGGCCACCCCCACCATCTCGCCTGCTCCGCCCCGGACGAACGACACCCTGTCGGCCAGCTACGGCTACTCGGACGTGGACAGCGACACCGAGAGCGGCAGCGAGATCCGCTGGTTCCTGAACAACGTGGAGCAGGCCGCGCTGCTCAACCAGCTCACCGTGCCCGCCTCGGCCACGACGAAGGGCCAGGTCTGGTACTTCACCGTGCGCCCGGGCGACGGCACGAGCCTGGGTACCAGCGTCACGTCCCCGGTGGTGACGATCGCCAACACCGCGCCCTCGGCGAGCAGCGTGCAGATAACGCCCGCCTCGCCGAGCTCCAGCTCCAGCCTGAGCGTCTCGTACACCTACGCGGACCCGGACGGCGACACGGAGCTGGGCTCGGAGATCCGGTGGTACCGCAACGGCGCGCTCCAGGCGTCCCTGAATGACCTGCGCACGGTGCCCGGGCCGCTCACGCTCAATGATCAGTGGTACTACACGCTGCGGCCCAAGGACGGCGCGGACCTGGGGACGGTGGTGACGTCCACCACGGTGGTGGTGGGCAGCTCCGCCCCCACGGTGACCAACGTCCGGGTGACGCCGGGCCCGCCGCGCACCGCGGACGACCTGGTGGCGAGCTACACGTACTCGGACCCGGACAACCAGCCAGAGACCGGCAGCCAGATCCGCTGGTTCAAGAACAGCATGGAGCAGACGGCCTATGCCAACCTCAAGACGGTGCCGGCCAGCGCCACCACCAAGGGCGACGTCTGGTACTTCACCGTCCGGCCCTGCGACAACACGCCCGTGTGCGGCGTGCTCCAGACCGCGCCCACGGTGACGGTGGCCAACACCGCCCCGTCCGTGGCTTCGCCCACCATCACCCCCGCCTCGCCCAAAGTCACCGACGCCCTCAGCGTCAGCTACACCTACTCCGACGCGGACAACGACGCGGAGAACGGCAGCGAGATCCGCTGGTTCAAGAACGGCGTGGAGCAGACGGCGCTGGCGGGCATGCGCACATTGACGGCGGGCACCGCGGCCAAGGGGCAGAACTGGTCCTATAGCGTCCGTCCGAGGGACGGCGCGGACTTCGGCACCCTGGTCAGCTCCACCACGGTGACGATCGGCAACAGCGCGCCTGGAGCCAGCCAGGCCGTCGTCGGCCCGGCCAATGCGCGCGTCACGGACACGCTGACCTCCACGTACCGGTACACGGATCCGGATGGGGATCCACAGTCCGGCTCCGTCCTGAGGTGGCTCAAGAACAACGTGGAGGACAGCTCGCTGCGCAACTCGCCCACGGTGCCGCCCTCCAAGCTGGCCAAGGGGCAGAGCTGGCGGTTCAGCGTCACGCCCTCGGATGGCACGGCGAGCGGCAGCACGGTCAACTCCAACTCGCTGGTCATCCAGAACTCGCCGCCCGTGGTGACCAACCTGACCATCAGCCCCGCCACGCCCAACGCGGGCGACGCGCTGACGGCCTCGTATGTCTACGCGGACGCGGACACGGACGCGCAGGCCGGCAGCGAGCTGCGCTGGTTCAAGAACGGCGTGGAGCAGACGGCGCTCTTCGGAGCCAGCTCGGTGCCCGCGGGCGTCACCGCCAAGGGCGAGCGCTGGTACTTCACCGTCACTCCCCGGGACGGCTCGGTCTTCGGCACGCCGCAGTCCTCGGCCGAGGTCTCCATCGCCAACAGCGCGCCGCTGGCGAGCAGCCTCTCCATCCAGCCGGCCCAGCCGGGGACGGAGGACAACCTGGTGGCCACGTACACGTACCTCGACGCCGACGGAGACGTCGAGTCCGGCACCGAGGTCCGCTGGTTCCGCAACGGCGTGGAGGTGCCCGGGCACTTCGGGCTGAAGACCCTGCCGGCCAGCGCCACCACCAAGGGGGAGAGCTGGTACGTCACGGTGAAGGCGAAGGACGGCACGGACTTCGGCCAGCTGGCCACCAGCGCGCCCGTGCTCATCCTCAACACGCCGCCCCGAGCGACCAACGTGAACCTCTCGCCGCTGTCTCCCAAGGCGACGGATCCGCTGGTGGCCAGCTACACGTACTCGGACGCGGACGATGACGCCCAGCAGGGCACCGAGCTGCGCTGGTACCGCAACGACACGGAGGTGGCCTCCCTCTTCAACCAGCCCACCGTCCCGGCTGGCACCGCCAAGGCCGGAGAGACGTGGTACTTCACGGTGAAGCCCAAGGACGGAGTGGCCTTCGGCACGCTGGTGACCTCCACCTCGGTCATCGTGGGCAGCTCCGCGCCGGTGGCCACCGCCCTGCAGATCACCCCGTTCGCGCCCACCACGCAGGACGTGCTGCGCGCCAACTACCTCTATAGCGATCCGGACGGCGAGCCGGAGTCCGGCAGCGAGCTGGAGTGGTCCCGCGATGGGAAGCCCGTGGCGACCCTGAACGGCAGCCAGACGGTGCCGCCCGGCACAGCGCGCAAGGGAGAGTCCTGGAGCTTCAGCGTGCGCCCCAAGGACGGCGTCTTCTTTGGAGCGAAGCAGACCTCCTCGCCGGTGGTGATCGGCAACACGCCGCCGTCCGCGGCCAGCGCCACCGTCAGCCCGGCGCAGCCGCGCACGGATGACGCGCTCTCGGCCAGCTTCACGTATGCGGACGCGGATGGAGACCGGCAGTCCGGCTCGGAGATCCGCTGGTACCGCAATGGCCTCGAGCAGCCCTCGCTGCTGGATCAGCCCGTGGTTCCGGCCTCGGCCACCCGCAAGCGCGAGGTCTGGTACTACCGCGTGCGCCCCAAGGACGGCACCGACTACGGCACCGCCGAGGTGTCGAGCCCCGTCTTCATCGAGAACTCTCCACCGGTGGCCAACGCCGGCCCGGACCAGACCATCCCTCCCACGTCCCGCGTGGTGCGGGTGACGCTGGACGGCACGGGCTCTCAGGACGTGGACGGAGACGTGCTCGACTACACCTGGTCCGAGGGGAACACGGTCCTCAGCCGGGGCGGTCGCGTCACCGTCGACCTGCCCGTCGGCGCGCACACCCTCACGCTCACCGTGGGCGATGGCGAGGGCTCGTCCACCGACGAGGTGCTCATCGACATCCCGGATCCGAAGCCCACCGCCACGCCGCCCGCGGACCGCACCCTGCCTCCTGGGCGGGTGTCGCTCGTCGGCACCGCGACGGATCCGCTGGGCCGCACTCCGGGCTTCCAGTGGACCCAGGTGGACGGCCCACCGGTGGAGCTGCGTGACGCGGACAAGGCCACGGCCTGGTTCCTGGGCACTCGCGCTGGCGCGTACACCTTCGAGCTCGTCGCCGTCTCCGACAGCACTCCGAGCGATCCGGTGCGGACCACGGTGACCATTCGCAACCTGCCACCATGGGCCTCGGTGCCGACGCGGCACGTGGTGGAGGCGGGCACGGAGCTGACGCTGGATGGCTCCGGCAGCGACGATCCGAACGGAGACACGCTCACCTGGCGCTGGACGGTGGAGCTGGGCGAGACCACCTCCACGCTGGCGGACTCGGACCAGCCGACGGCTCGGCTCACGCCCACGTCCGACGGGCGCTACGGCATCGCCCTGGTGGTCAACGACGGCGAGACGGACAGTATGCCGACCTTCACGGAGGTGATCGCCATCAGCCCCGCGGTCACCGCCCACGCGCCCGTCGCCCATGCCGGAGCGGACGGCGTCGGCGAGCTGGGCAAGCCCGTGAGCCTCGAGGGCCGTGGCAGCTATGACGTGGACGGCGATGCGCTGACGTACACCTGGCGGCGCATCTCGGGGCCCTCGGACGCTCCGGTGCCGGCCAACTCGGCCACGCCGACGTTCCGGGCCACGGGGGCAGGCACCGTGGTCATGGGCCTGACCGTGAGCGACGGGAAGGTCACCAGCCCCGAGGACACCGTCTCCTTCGAGATCGACGATCCGGCGGTGAACCGCCGCCCCATCTCCCGAGCCGGCTCGGATCGCTCCGTGGTGGTCGGCACGAACGTCCAGCTCGATGGCACGCGCAGCACGGACCCGGACGGCGACGTGCTCACGTACGAGTGGGCCCAGCTCTCCGGCCCCCGTGTGGAGCTCGATGACGCGCACGCGTCCCGCCCCACCTTCACGCCGACGCGAACGGGCTTCGTCCGGTTCGGGCTCATCGTGTCGGACGGCAAGAGCCGCTCCGCGCCCTCCAGCGTGCTCGTGCAGGTGACGAACGAGGGCAACCGTCCGCCGGTGGCCAGCGCCGGACCGGATCAGCAGGTGACCATCGGAGGAGTGGTGGCGCTGGATGGCTCGGCGTCCTCGGATCCGGACGGGAACACGCTGCGGTACGTCTGGGAGCAGGTCTGGGGCAGCCCGGTGGTGCTGGCGAGCCCCGGCGAGCACCCGACGTTCAAGCCGCCCGGGCAGGGCCGCTACCGCTTCCGCCTCACCGTCTGGGATGGAGAGACGCCCAGCGCGAGCGACGAGGTGGACGTGGTCGTGAGCACCCACGGCGCGGACAACAAGGCTCCGGTGGCCGTCACGGAGAACTATCTGGAGGTCGCGTTGGGAGAGAAGGTGCAGCTGAACGGGGCCGCGAGCCACGATCTGGATCCGCTCGACAGGCTCACGTACGAGTGGACGGTGTCGGGCTTCCCCACCGGCAGCGAGCCCGCGCTGGAGAACGCGGCCACCGCGACGCCGTCCTTCACGCCCACGGTGGCGGGCGCATACACGGCGCGGCTGCGCGTCTCGGATGGAGACCTGACCAGCGCGCCGTCCTACGTGACGGTGCTGGTCCGCTCTGACTCCAAGGGAGGCCTGGGCTGTGGAGCCGGCGGTGGTGCTCCCCTGCCGCTGGCGGCGCTGCTGCTCCTGCTCGTCCGAGGAGCGCGGCGCGGAGCCGTGCTCACCCGAGGCGCACGCATGTTTGCCGCGCGAGGCCTGGCGGTGCTTCTCGCGCTGGGCGTGGCCTGGGCTCCCATGCGAGCAGGAGCCGAGGTCGCGACGACGGCAACCAAGCCTCGGAAGAAGAAGGTCCCCACCGCTAAGTCGACCACTGGGAAGTCACCCACCGGCAAGCCAGCATCAGGCAAGCTCGTCCCGGGCAAATCCGCCGCTGGCAAGAAGGGAAAGAAGAAGAAGCCCGCGCTGGATGCTCCCGTCGAAGTGCCAGTGCCCCCTGTCGAGGAAGTGGGCCCCGAGCCCTCGCAACCGATGGAGGAGCCTCCCACGGTGACGCCGGAGGCCGCGGTGACGCCCGAGGCCGCCGCCGCGCCTCCCGCCCAGGAGACGACGACGCCCCCGACCGAGGGGCCGCCCAACCCGTACCTGGAGGAGGCGCGCCAGCTCTACCTGGGCTTCCAGTTCGAGGGCATCATCCCCAAGCTGGAGTTCGCGCTCGCGGTGAAGGGAGTGACGGAGGCCCAGCGGATCGAGATCTACCAGCTGATGGCGCTGACCCACTCCGCCTTCGACGACGCGGTCAAGGCGGAGGAGGCCTTCCTGCACATCCTGGAGCTGAAGCCGGACTACGCGCTGACGGGTGGAGCCTCGCCGAAGATCCGCTCGTACTTCGCGAACGCGCAGAAGACGTACCGCGCGCGCCTGGCGGTGAAGCTCCAGCACGCCCCGCCCAAGCCCAGCATGCTGGGCGAGACGACGACGGTGGACGTGGCGGTGGTGGTGGGCGAGGACCGCGTCACGGCGATGACGCTGCACTACCGGCCTCGGGGAAAGAGCGGCTACTCGCAATTGTCGATGGCGCGGGGCGAGCATGGCGCCTTCTCCGGCAACGTGCCCAACGCCTTCCCGGGCCCGGCGGGCAAGCGGACCATCGAGTACTTCGTCCGGGCGCGTGACGCGAGTGGCGCTCTGCTGGCCTCGGTGGGCTCGGAGGAGACGCCGCTGGAGCTGACGATGGAGACGGTGGAGGTGGCGACCTCTCAGCCGCTGTACAAGAACTGGGTGTTCTGGACGGCCGTGGGAGTGGGAGCCGCCGCGGCGGCCGTGGCCACGCCGGTGCTGCTCAACCGGAGCGCCGAGGTACGGCCCGGGACGCTCGGAATGGAGCCACTCAAGTGAGACGCGCCGCGCGGAGGAGCCAGATAGGACTGGCCTTGGGACTGCTGCTGCTGCTGGGAGCGTGCGGCAAAGGCGCGGTGTTCCTCACCATCGAGGCCGAGGGCCCCGAAGGGACACTGCGCATCCCGGACGATGTGGACCGGGTGGCGGTGCGGGTGACGAACGTGGAGGGCACGGCGGTCCTGCTCGAGAAGGAGTACGCCCTCACCGGAGACAATCGCTTCCCGCTGACGCTGGGGCTGGAGCCCGGCCCCGAGACGGGCGAGCTGATCCGCGTGGAGGTGACCGCCTTCAAGGGCGAGGAGACGGTGGGCGATGCCGCGGCGGTGGTGTCCATCACACGGCAGCAGGAGGCCGCCGTGACGCTGCGGATCATGAAGACCTGAGGCGGGCGCTGCCGCTCAGCCCCCAGCTCCAACATATAGGAGGCACCGCCCCTCCGGGCCGGACTAGACCTCCTCGAACCTTGTGCCTGTGGCTCCCATGCCCTCCAAGGCGTCCTTGATCTCCCCTGAGACGATCAGCGGGCCCGTCCACCCCTCGCATCGGAACACCTGTGCGCTTCCCACCTTGGCCTTGTCGATGCGCATGTCACGCACGGAGGCATACTGCCCGACCTTGTGAGGCACTCCGTCCTCGTGCGTCCAGAGTTCGATCCGGGACGCCTTCTCGTCGATACAGCGGATGAGGCGTGTGGCTACGAGGATGAGGTACTGATCCGGTTGGCCCACCACGTCCACGGGGATCAGTTGCACCTCGTCCGGGGCCAACTCCGCGAACATGGACGCGACCCGGACATGGACCACCGGGATCATGATTCCCGCCTCTGTGAAGTCCAGCGGCGTGCCCGCGATCTCGACGGAAATTCTCAAGCGGTCCGTGATGTGGACGGGCGTTCCGAGCCTGAACTGCCCGTCATCCACCTGTCGACCCTGACTGTCTGTCGGCGTGTCGAGGTCCCAACGGTGCAGGACCTTCAGATCGTCAGCGAGTCTGAAGAAACGCTTGCTCATGGACTCCGTTTATCGCGGCTTGGATCGGGTGACGAGTTGGTTGAGTTCTGTTCCCGGCGTGGCGATCTGCCTGGCCAGTTTCCGGAGTCGGGCCGTCAACGCCTCACGGCACAGCGCGACGCTGCGACATGTCACTGTTGCATCGGCAAGTTCATCCAAGATGATCTGGTGATACCGCTCGGGGTGCGGTCCGTAATGGCCGGGGAGAGGCATCTTGTTCGCCGGATCATCCATCGACATTCCCGCCTTGGCGAAGATGCGGCGGAATCGCGGCGTCCACGGGCCCCCGCGCGCTGTGGACTTGTCGTTGCAGACGGTGGCGATGTGGTGCGTCTCTATGCAAGGGCCCGTGCCGCCATTGCCACTGGCCCCCATCATCATCGCGGTGGCGGCCACCGTCACGCTCACCCCCTCCTTCGTCAGCGCGATCTCCTCCACCGCCCCCAGTGCGGGCAGAGAGATACCTGCTTGCCCCTCGGCCTGCATGGCCACCTGCGCCGAGCCGGGCAGCGTCGGTACCTTCGCCGCGAACAGTTGCGCCGTCGAGCCAATGGCCGCCACCAGCAGCATGGCGAACGCGCGCGCGGCCTCTCGCCCGAGAATCCTACCGAAGCGCTCGCCTGCCTCGCGGATCTCCTCGAAGGTGGTGGCGGCCTTTACCGTCTCCGTCAACTCGGCCCAGCCCGCCACGAGACGGCGGAGCGTGTCGTAGCCCACATACAGCAGCATCCCGACGCCCAGCACCGCCACCAACCCCGGCGCCGCGGGATTGAGGAGCATGATCAGCAGCATGGAACCCAACGTCCACAGGGCCGCGCTGATGAGCGCTCGGAATTCCACCATCTCTCCGAGTGCCTGTTTCATCTCGTCCAGCACGGGGCTCTTGCTCATGGCCAGCGCCCAGACGTAGCGGCCATGCATGTCCAGGTAGCGCCCACCCACCAGCGCGCCCCCAAGACAGTCTCCGTAGAAGTTGTAGGCGCTCCGGCACCACAACCGGTAGCGTTCCGCCAGCGCCAGTTCCTCTTTCGTCAGCGTGCCTTCCCAGGGCTCGCCGGGCCCTGCCGGCACCAGCTTCTGCTCGCTGCCCAGCCAGAGATAGTCGCCGGACTGCGGGTCCATCTGAAACGCCTTCTCCGCTGTCTGGCGTGGCGAGCCTGTCAGCCGCACCTCATGCGCAAGGCGCCTGACGGCCTGCTGGAACTCCTCTTCCTCCAGCTCCACTGGTTGCAGGTCAGCCGTGCGGGGAACATGGACGATGGCTTTGCCCTGACGGGTGCCCTCCACGAGTGGGACCCGAGGGACGCTGGCGCACCCCACGAGCAACACGAGGAACAGCGCTTCGGCCTTCCAGAGAACGCTCCACGGCAGCATGCGTCACCCCTTCTTGCCTCAGCCCTCCAGCTCCAACGTGTAGGTGAGCGACTGGATGCGGCGAGTGACTTCATCGCTGACCGTCTTGCGCTCCTTGGCCAGCTGCTCCAGCTCCAGGCTGATGGCATCCAGCCGGTTCTCCTGCTCGCTCAGCTTCGACACGAAGCGCTCGGCCAGCTCCCGCTGCGAGGCCCCGCTCTTCAACGACTCGATGTTCGACCGGATGCGCTCCTGGTCCTTGAAGAGCTGCGCCCGCTCCTCCGTCAGCCGCTGCTCCTCGTACCCCAGCGCCCCCACCCGCTCCTTCAGGGCGATGACCTCCTTCAGCGCGTCTCCAATGCGCTCGTCGATGTAGCGCTGCTTCAGGAAGAAGAAGACCTCCTCCGTCTGGATGTTGCCGAAGGAGTACTGCACCACCGAGCGCGTGCGCTCCGTCACCGGGAACTCCCGGCTCTCCCCCGCCGCCAGCTCCAGCTTGAAGCGCAGGAAGCCTTCCGTCGTCTCCGCCGGCTCCGGCGTCTCCCGCAGCTCCCGCTCCGAGCGCGGGTGCTCCAGGAAGAGCGTCGCCGGCCGCTTCCCCTTGTTGCGCACCACGTACTTCGTGCGCACCAGGAAGTAGTGCTGCACCACCAGCACCCCGCGGCTCAGCACGGACTTGAACACCGGCCCGTTCTCCGTCGCCTCCTCCACCGACACCGTGCAGCTCAGCTCCACCGCGTACGGCACGAAGCGCGTGTCGTCCGGCTTCATCGTGTCGAGCATCGCCTCGCCCACGTACGTGTCCGCCTCCATCACCGTCACCGGCCCGCCCTCCAGCGTCAGCCCCGTGGTGTTCTTCAGCTCGATGCACGCCATCGGGTTCTTCTCGCGCGTGGCCCGGTTGTAGAGCAGCACCCGCCGGCCCTCGAACGGCCGCTGGAGGATGGGCACCAGCGCGCTCTGGTTGCGGTGCACCGTCACCGGGTGATCCACCCGGTACTCGAACAGGTCCCCCACCTCCTTCGTCAGCGTCTTCACCGCCACGCTCTTCTCCGCCAGCTCGTGCATCCCGCCCCCTCCCCTCAGCCGCCCGGCGCCCGTCACGCCATGCCTCTTCGGCAAGGCGGCGTAGGCCGGCGCGGCCCCTCCCGTCGAGGGCGCTCCCTCCTCCTCGTCGTACTCCAGCTCCTTCCGGGACTCCCCGAAGGACTCCTCGGGGATGACGGGAGCGGCGGCCGCCTCCGTCTTCACCTCGACGATGGGGCGCCGCATGTACCGGGGGTTGTACAAGTCGTGCACGAAGGACACCGGCAGCCCGGCGATCAGCGCCAGGTCCACGTCCACCCAGTCCTCGTCCCCCGTGTTGTCCACCAGCGCCCAGCCCTGCAACAGCGGCGGCCTCTGCTCCTCCAGGAGGATGCGGTAGCTCGTCTTCCACACCGGCGCCTCCAGCACGTAGCTGACGAAGAGCTCCCGCTCGCCCTCGCCCGCGGTGAGGATGGACATCCGCTTGCTGTCCTTCTTGTACGAGGACAGCACCGTGGCCAGGTAGAACTCCAGGTCCTTGCGCACCGCCTCGTCCAGGAACTCCAGCTCGGCGAGCTCCAGCACGTCGAAGGTGCGCAGCGACGCGCCCACCAGCAGCGACAGGAAGGGCCGCACCACGGACGCCTCGCCCTCCACCACCGGCAGCGACTCCAGCCCGACGATGACGCCCTCCACGCTCTCCTTGCCGCCCACGCGCACCCGCACCCGCGCGCCCTTGATCTGCCCCAGGAGCGCCGTGAGGCTGCCGGACTCGGGGATGCGGATGGTGGCCTCCTGCAGCAGCTGCTCCAGCGGCTTCGTCGAGTCGTAGCTCACCGCCGACACCGAGCCCCCGGACAAGTCCAGCACCGTCATCGACTTGAGCACGTCGTTCATGTCGCGAGCCTTGAAGTCCAGGCTCAGCGCCTCGCTGCCCGTCACCTTCCCCTTGCGCTCGAAGTAGCCAACCCCGTGCTTGTAGAGGACGACACGGCGGATGGGCAGGACGGCGGACATGGCTTCCTCCAAAGATCGAGGTTTTCGGCGGGGCTCGGTGTATCAAGTCCCCCGGAGGGGAGACAGCATGCAACCCGTGGAGAAGAAGAAGACCTCGCCGTGGGTCTATGTCGGCATCGGCTGCGGCATCCTGCTGCTGCTGGGCGTGGGCGGCGTGGTGGCCGCCGTCCTGGTCGGCGCCAAGATGTTCAAGGGCTTCCAGGAGGAGATGACCAACCCCGTCACGCGCACGGAGAAGGTGAAGAAGACCCTGGGCGCCCCCACCCTGCCCGAGGGCTACCACGCCGTCATGGCGCTCAGCGTGCCCGCCGTCATCGACACGGCCATCCTCAGCACCCGCACGCCCGACGCGCCCGCCCAGGCCGACGCGAAGCCCGAGCGCGTCTTCATCTACCTGTTCGTCAAGGCCGCCTCGATGAACGACACCGAGGAGCTGCGCGCGTACCTCGAGGGCCGCTCGGATGACGCCTCCGTGCTCGCCCGCAACAACATCGACATCCGCACCAGCGAGATCATCGGCCGCGGCGCCATCCCCCTCGAGGGCCGCCGGGTGCTCTACCTCTCCCAGCGCGGAGAGTTGGAGAGCGACAACGGCCAGAGCCAGGGGCCCGGCCTCAACGCCATCACCCTCATCGAGTGCCCCGGCGAGTCCCTGCTCCGCATGGGCCTCTGGATCACACCCGACCCCTCGCCGGAGACGCCCATCGAGCAACTCGACGTGAAGGGCACTCCGGCGGACCCGGAGGCGGTGCGCGCCTTCATGTCCCACTTCAACCCGTGTCAGGAGAATTGAAGATGCACTCGCGGAAGAAAGTCTTCTCTCTCGTTGGCTCCCTGGCGCTCGCGCTCCTGGCGAGCTGCGCCACCACGTCGCAACAGCCCCCCGCTGGAGACCCCGTGCCTCCTCCCGAGCAGCCTCCCGCCTCCGGGACCGGCTCCGTGCAGCAGCCCGAGCAGCCCTCGGAGCCCAATGGCACTCCCATCCACTCGTGGGATGACGTTCGCGTGGGAGACCGGCTGGTGTACGCCTTCTCCGCCAACCGCGCTCCGAGCCGGGGCGTCGGCGAGACGGGCGCCGTGGCCGGCCGGCTCACGCTGGAAGTCATGGCGGTGGATCAGGGGCCCTACGCCGTCCTGAAGCTCACCTTCACCGACGAGGCCGGAAAGCCCCTGGCGAGCCCTCGGCTGTCGAAGGAGCTGATCCTGCCCATCAAGACGTTCGCCCCGCTGCGCAAGCCCCGCATGCTGCCCCATGAGGGCACCTCGAGCGTCGAGCAGCTCTCGGCCGCGGGCCAGAACTGGGAGGCCGTCCGCTACATCCAGGACAACCGGCCCGCGGATGGCCCGCTGGAGGAGCGCCTCTATGCCGTGAAGCCCGGGCCGCTCTACATCACCCACGGGCTGCTGAGCGCCAGCACCACGCTCTCCGGCTTCGGCGCGCGCGGCGGCCAGCAGCTCACGCTCGTGGAGGCCCGGCGCGGCCCGGAGGGCGGCGGCAAGGGCACGCCTCCGTTGATGAGGCACCCGCTGGGCCCGGGCGCCTGGTACGACATCCGCACGGACCTGCGGAGCGACACGCGGGAGCGCATCTGCTTCTCCGCCGAGCTCGGCTTCATCCTGCGCGGCCAGAGCACCGTGAAGGGCACGCCCCACATGGCCCGCATGGCCTGTGAGGGCATCGCGGAGACCGAGGTCGTGCCGCTCGAGGAGGCGCTGCTCACGCTCATCGCGGAGAGCCTCTCCCCCCACCTGCCCAAGGGCGAGCCCACCTCGCGCGCGCCTCACGTCTTCGCCGACAAGCGCATGAAGATCCCCGCCCTCACCTTCGATGTGACGCAGGGGCACGGCGGCGCGGGCAAGGGAAGCTACGTGGTGTACGCCGAGAACCCGTGGGACGAGGCCCTCGTCGGGCTGCCGCTCGAGGCCCGCTTCCGTCCTCTCGCCGATGCCTCGGGTGATCCGGAGGCCGCCGCGGTGCTGGTCGACTGGGGCGTCATCGCCGGAAGCGAGTACCCCTGACCATGACACCCGCCCTCTACATCGTCACCATCGAGGTGTCCCCCAGCTCCGAGGCCGCGTGGAACGAGTGGCACGAGAAGGTCCACATCCCCGACCTCATGCGCCAGCCGGGCTTCCTCGCGTGCCGCAAGTGGCGTGACACCACCAACGCCGAGGACGGCTGGCCGCGCTACGTGTGCCACTACGAGCTGACGAGCCTCGAGGCGGTGGAGCGCTACATCGCCAGCGACGCGGCCAAGCGCCTCCGCGCCGAGTCGGAGTCGAAGTTCGGCTACGTCACCCGCCACCGGCGTCAGGTGTACACCGAGGCGGCGCGCTTCGAGGTGGACCTGGAGCCCGAGTCCATCGAGTGACCGCGGGCCTCTCCCGAGCGGAGAGGCCCCACGGCACCGCTCAGCCCTCGACGGAGAGCTTCACGTCGATGTTGCCGCGCGTGGCCTTCGAGTAGGGGCACACCTCGTGGGCGGTGTGCATGAGCTGCTGGGCCTCCTCCTTGGACAGGCCCGGCAGCTTGCCCTTCAGCTCCACCGCCAGCCCGAAGCCCCCGTCCGGCGTCTTGCCGATGGTGACGGCCGCGGTGATGCTCGCGTCCTTCACGTTCTTGCCCGCCTTGCCGGCCACCAGCCGCAGCGCGCTCTCGAAGCACGCGGAGTAGCCCGCGGCGAAGAGCTGCTCGGGGTTGGTCACCGCGCCTCCGGCGCCGCCCAGCTCCTTGGGCATCGCCAGCGGCATGTCCACTACGCCGTCCGAAGAGCGGACGCGGCCGTTGCGGCCTCCCTGGGCGGTGGCGGTGGCGGTGTACAGCGGAGAGATGGTGACAGGAGCCATGGGGATTTCCTCGTTCACTTCGGGTGGTGTGCCGACGGCACAGGCGCCCCCGAAGTAGTGAGCATCCCCACCGGTTGCAACGGAATCCGTGCGCAAGCGTCGCTCAGAACCCCGGAGGCCGCTCCCCCGCGACGCCGCTGGCGCGCTCCAGGGCCATGCCCACCCGCCCCAGGGTGCCCTCCTCGAAGAGCCGCCCGATGAGCGTCACCCCGTGAGGCACGCGGCGCCTGGGAGAGAACGTCGGCGGCGGACGCGCCGGATCCGGCACCCAGTCGCTCCGAGCCCGCTCCACCTCCACGAAGCCCGTGCGCAGCGTCAGCGACGGGTGGCCCGTGAAGTTCGTGATGGTGAGCGCATCGTCGCTCAGCGACGGCACCAGCAGCACGTCCACCTCGCCCATCACCCGCGCCATCTCCTGCATCACCCGGCGCCGCATCCGGTCCGCCTGCACCAGCTCCACCGCTGACAGGAAGCGCGCCTGGCGCAGCAGGTTCGGCCACGCGTCGGGCACCTGCATGGCCAGCGTGTCCATCTGCCGGCTCAGCATCAGCTCCTCGAAGGACGCCGCCGCCTCGGCGAAGAGGATGGCGTAGAGGCTCACGTAGGGCCAGTCGGGCAGGCTCGTCTCCACGGGCGTCAGCCCCAGCCGCTTCAGCGTCTCGAGCGCGGCGCGATCCACCTCGTTCGCCGGGCTCTTCTCCATCCACGCCGGCAGGTAGCCCACGCGCAGCCCCTTCACCCCGGCGGTGGCGTCGAAGTCGAGCTTGCTCGGCACGCTCGACACATCTCCCGCGTCGGCCCCGGAGATGGCCGCCAGCACCAGCAGCGCGTCCTCCACGCCGCGCGTCATCGGCCCCAGCTTGTCCAGCGTCCAGCTCAGCGTCATCGCCCCCGTGCGCGCCACGCGGCCGTAGGTGGGCCGCAGCCCGGTGACGCCGCAGCGCATGGACGGAGAGATGATGCTGCCCCCCGTCTCGCTGCCCAGCGAGAAGCCGACACAGGCCGCGGCCGTCGCGGCGCCCGAACCGGCGCTGCTGCCTGACGAGCCCTCCTCCAGCAGCCACGGGTTCTTCGTCTCCCCGCCGAACCAGACGTCATTGAGCGCCAGCGCGCCCAGGCTCAGCTTGGCCACCAGCACCGCCCCCGCGCGGTGCAGCCGGTCCACGACGAACGCGTCCGTGCTCGGGACGCGGTTTCGGAACGGCTCGGCCCCGTACGTCGTGGGGATGCCCGCGGTGTCGACCAGATCCTTCGCGCCCCAGGGGATGCCGTGCAGCGGACCGCGATACCGGCCCGCGGCCAGCTCCGCGTCCGCGCGACGGGCCTGAGCCAGCGCCAGCTCCGGCGTCAGCGTGATGACGCACTTCAGCTTCGGATCGAAGCGCCGCAGCCGCTCCAGGTAGATGTTCGTGAGCCGCTCGGAGGACAGGGCGCGAGACTCGATCCACCGCGAGAGCGCCGTGACGGGGGCGAACGCGATGTCCTCGTCCCGGCTCGGGAGCGGACCGGCCGCCGCCTTGCTCCGCACGAAGCGGTCGCGCGCCGGGCCCACCGCCTGCCCGGGGAGCACGGGGTCCCACCTCGACGCGGGGGGAAGCGTCGGCTCCAGCGCCACCTTCCGTGGCCCGGTGCGGCGCTCGTGGATGGGCGCCATGGAGCGGTTCCAGTTGCTCACGGCCTGGGCCCGCTCGGCCGGTGTGTACTGAACCTGCATGAGCTTCTCCGCCTCGGCGAAGGTGCTCACGCTCACCGCCTGGCCCACGGGGGGTGCAGTGCCAAACGCGGGCGGTGAACCCGCCGGTGCCGTCGTGGGAGCCCCACCATCGAAAGTTGCCGCCTCCACGGAAACTCCCGTGGTGAGCATCCCCGCGACTCCCACCGCGGTACCCGACAAGAACTCCCTGCGAGAGCGGCCCATGAGGCTCCTTCCTGGAAGCGGACGCGCGCGAGTCTGCCACGTCTACGCACGTCACCGTCCACCAGGTGGCACGATCCAAGAAATCCTCTATGGCTCAATGCAGGGTGGACTTGAATTCGGCAGTTGGCGACCCAAGATTGATTGCGATGGAAGATCCCGAACAGTTGCTCACCGCGAGTGACGCGGCACGCATCCTGGGCCTCTCCCGAGACATGGTCCGCATCCTGGCGCACAAGGGCCGCCTGCGCGCCCTGCGCGCCGCCAACGGCTATCACCTCTTCCGTCGGGGTGATGTGGAGGAGCTCGCCCGTCTCCGCGCAGCCGAGAAGGCCTCGGGCGGAGTACATGCGTAGAGCCTCGCTCGGAGCCCCGATGACCGAAGAAAAGCCCGCCCCTGCCTCGCCGCGGCCAGCGCCCTCGGTGCACTCCTGGACCCAGGAGGAGCAGGCGCGGCTGATCATCGAGAGCGTTCGCGACTACGCCATCTTCATGCTCGACGCGCGGGGCCACGTGGCCACCTGGAACCCCGGCGCCGAGGCTATCAAGGGCTATCGCGCGGAGGAGATCCTCGGCCAGTCCATCACCCGCTTCTACACCCCGGAGGATCTGGTCGCGGGCCGGCCCCAGCGGCTGCTGCGGGCCGCCGCGGAGGCCGGACATGTGGAGGACGTGGGCTGGCGCGTGCGCAAGGATGGCACGCGCTTCTGGGCGGACGTGGTGCTCTCGGCGGTGCGCGATGCGTCCGGCCAGCTGCTGGGCTACTCGAAGGTCACCCGGGATTTGACCCAGCACCGCGCCACCCAGGAGCGGCTCCGCCAGAGCGAGGAGCGCTTCCGGCGCCTGGTGGAGGGCGTGCAGGACTACGCCATCTTCATGCTGGACCCGACCGGCCACGTCGTGACGTGGAACGCCGGCGCCGAGCGCATCAAGGGCTACCGCGCGGAGGAGATCCTCGGTCAGTCCCTCACCCGCTTCTTCATTCCGGAGGACGTCGCGTCCGGCAAGGGCGCGCGCGAGCTGGAGCTGGCGCTGCGCGAGGGCCGCTACGAGGAGGAGGGCTGGCGGATGCGCAAGGACGGCTCGCGCTTCTGGGCCAGCGTCATCCTCACCCCGCTGCGCGACACCTCGGGCCAGCACGTCGGCTTCACCAAGGTGACGAGAGACCTGACCGAGCGCAAGAAGATGGAGGAAGAGCGGCTGCGGCTGGCGCAGACGCAGGAGGCGCTGCGCCTGCGCGACGAGTTCCTGTCCATCGCGTCCCATGAGCTGCGCACGCCGCTCACCGCGCTCCAGCTCCAGCTCCACAGCCTGCGCGAGCTGCTCGTCTCCGCGGAGCAGAAGGTGCAGACCAAGCTCGACCGCGCCACCCGCAGCAGCGAGCGCCTGGTGGATCTCGTCGAGTCGCTGCTGGATGTCTCGCGCATCAGCACCGGGCGCTTCGAGATGAACCCCCAGCCCCTGGATCTCTCCGAGGTGGTGCACGAAGCCACCGAGCGCCTGAGGGAGTCCGCCACGCGAGCGGGCTGCGAGCTCACCGTCATCGCCGACGGCTCGGTGCCGGGCACGGGGGATCGCCTCCGGCTCGAGCAGGTGCTGACCAACCTGCTGTCCAACGCCATCAAGTACGCGGCCCGCGCGCCCATCGAGGTGTCGCTCGTCCGCGAGGCCGAGACGGCCGTGCTCGAGGTGAGGGACAGGGGGCCCGGGATTCCCGAGGAGGCCCTGCCGCGCATCTTCGAGCGCTTCGAGCGCGCCGTGGAGATGCGGCACTACGGCGGACTGGGGCTGGGGCTCTACGTCGTCCGAGAGATCGTCAAGGCGCACGATGGAATGGTCACCGTGCGCAACCTGCCTGGGGGGGGCGCCTGTTTCACCATCCGGCTGCCGCTCGTTCCTGGGGCCACGGCCCGGGAGGAGCCAGCCAAGCCTGGAGAGCTGCACTGAATATGTCTTCCCACCGCGTCCTGGTCGTCGAAGACGATCTCGAGATCCGTGAGAGCGTCATGGAGATCCTCGAGGAGCACGGCTACGAGCCGGTCGGCGCCGAGAACGGGCTCGAGGCGCTGGACAGGCTGCGCGAGCCCGGCCCACCGCCCTGCCTCATCATGCTGGACCTCATGCTGCCCCGCATGGACGGCAAGGAGTTCCGCCAGGAGCAGCTGCGCCACCCGGAGCTGGCCCACATCCCCGTGGTGGTGGTCTCCGCCTTCCGGGACGCGACCCAGCTCGTCCAGGGCATGCACGTCGCGGAGGTCCTCAGGAAGCCCTTCAAGCCCGAGCAGCTCATCGACGTCGCGCGGCGCTACTGCCCGCCCGTCGCCCCGAGCGCCTGAGGCCGTGTGGAAGTTGTTACACCTACATGGGGCAACTTGTGGAAAACTCAGGTAGGACAAAAGCCTACCTGAGCCCGTCCCCGAGGGGGGAGGGCCTCCCGCATCCTTATATGCGGGCCCTCAGCGCCGGACGGTGGTGCCCTTGGCGGTGCGGCCCTTGGTGAGGTGGGAGACGGCCTCCCCGAGCCCCTCCACGGTGAGGTGGAACATGGGGAAGATGCGGCCGATGGTGGCGATGGTGCTGCCCGGCCAGATGCGGGGCGCCTCGGGGTTGAGCCAGGCGCTGCGCTCGAAGTGCTGGGCCAGCTGCATCAGCCAGACGAGCCCCTCCAGCCCCTCCGGCGAGTAGTGCCCGTGGGCGTCCGCGCGGATGCCCAGCTCATAAGGCGCCATGTACGCGTCGCCGACGATGACGAGCTTGTGGTGCTTGCCCACCTGACCGATGAGCTCCGGCACGGTGGTGCCGCCGGTGAGCTGCGGCGTGGCGTAGAGCCGGCCGTAGACGCAGTTGTGGAAGTAGTAGGTGCGCAGCTCCTTGAAGTGCGTGGCGCGGCTGGCGACGCTGAAGAGGCGGCTGACGAGAGCGGCGTACGGATCCATGGAGCCGCCCACGTCCATGAGCAGCACCACGCGCGTGTTGGGGCGGCGCGGGGGCCGCACCACCACCTCCAGCTCGCCGGCGTTGCGCGCGGTGGCGTTGATGCTCTCGTCGATGTCCAGCTCGTCGGCGGCGCCCTCGCGGGCGAAGGCGCGCAGCTTGCGCAGCGCCACCTCGAGCTGGCGGGTGTCCAGCACCACGTCGTCCCGGTAGCCCTGGTACTTGCGCTCGCCGGCCTGGAGGATGGCGGTGCCCTGCCGGCCGCCGGTGCCGCCCACGCGGAAGCCCTGCTGCCCGGCGCCACCGTTGCCGAACGGTGAGGTGCCGCCGGTGCCGATCCACCGGTTGCCGCCGTCATGGCGCTCGCGCTGCTCGCGCAGCCGCTCCTGGAAGAGGCGCTCCAGGGCCTCCTCGTCCAGCGAGTCGAGCAGCGCCTGCTCCTCGGGGGTGAGGTCCCTGCGCTCGCGCGCGTCACGCAGCCAGTCCATCAGCTCCTGGGTGAGCTGGAGGCCGGCGGACTCCACGCCCTTGAAGTGGGCGAGGAAGGCCTGGTCGAAGGCGTCCAGGTGCGTCTCGGAGTGCACGAGCAGGGCGCGCGCCACGTGGTAGAAGCCGTCCAGGCTGCTGTCGTGCAGGCCGGCGTGCAGGGCGCCCGCCAGCGCCAGCGCCTCCTGCGTGCCCACCGGCACCCCGCGCCGCCGCAGCTCGTAGAGGAAGGGCAGGAACATGGCGCGTGCTCTCCTGGCTCAGGCCCGCGTCCGGCGGCCCTTGCCGAACGCCTCCGCCACGGCCATGAGGTCCTGCTCCTTCTTCAGCAGCGCGCCGAGGAAGGGCAGGTTCTCCTCCACCTTGAGGCTCTGGATGCCACTGGCCTTGAGCACGGCGATCCAGTCGATGAGCTCGCTGGTGGAGGGGCGCTTGCGCAGCCGGGTGAAGCCGCGCAGCTCGTAGAAGATCTTCAGCGCCTGCTCGGTGAGGGCCTCGTCCAGGCCGGGGTGGTGCACGCCGACGATGCGGCGCATCAGGTCGGTGTCCGGGAAGTCGATGAAGTGGAAGACGCACCGGCGCAGGAAGGCGTCGGGCAGCTCCTTCTCGTTGTTGCTGGTGATGACGACGACGGGGCGCTGCGTGGCCACCACCTCCTCGTTCGTCTCGAGGATGCGGAAGCGCATCCGGTCCAGCTCGTGGAGCAGGTCATTGGGAAACTCGACGTCGGCCTTGTCCACCTCGTCGATGAGCAGCACCACGCGCTCGCGGGAGGAGAAGGCCTCGCCCAGCGGCCCCAGGCGGATGTAGCGACGGATGTCCTTCACGTCTCCGTCGCCGAAGCGCGAGTCATAGAGGCGCTGCACGGTGTCGTAGACGTAGAGGCCGTCCTGGGCGCGGGTGGTGCTCTTGACGTGCCAGGGGATGAGGCGCGTGCCCAGGGCCTCGGCGATGGCCTCGGCCAGCAGCGTCTTCCCGGTGCCGGGCTCGCCCTTGACGAGCAGGGGGCGCTGGAGCGTCAGCGCGCAGTTCACGGCGGCCTGGAGGCCCTCACTGGAGAGGTACTTCTCGGTTCCACGGAAGCGGGAGGAGGTGGGCGTCATGGTCTTACCCCCTCCTTTAACATTCTCGGCCTCGCGGCGCGCCTGGACTGCTCGCCTGGGAAGCCTCCGGCCGGAAGACGACGGGCGCTGGGGCTCGCGAGCCTCGGCTCGCCATGCCACCAGCGCCCTGGGGTGCTGCTCGACCGCGGGGGTGGTTACCCGTCGCTGTCGGTGCCGTACAGGAACTCGCGGTCGCCATCGAGCTTGCGGCCGGAGAAGCTCAGCGTCGTGTTGCAGGTGGGCGAGCCGCCGCAGTCGGCGCCGGCGCAGGCGGAGCTCAGGGACAGGGTGCCCTTGAGCGTCTTGCCCAGCTCCTCGATGGTGTAGGTGGCCACCGTGGTGTGGGTCTCGGCGGTGCTGAGGATCAGCGTGCGCTGGCTGGTGAAGACGTACTCGCCGTCATCGTTCTTGCTGCCCCGGATGGCATCCCCGGAGATGGTGACGTTGCGAGCCTCACCCATGTCGTAGTTGATGGTGCCGGGCTCCAGGTACACATCCTCCTCGATGCCCTTCCAGATGACCCACTGCTTCTCGTCGACGATGTTGGTCGTCGTGTCGGGGTTCGGGGTGGTCGGCGCCACGCGATAGCAGGTGTTCGGAGCGACCTGCGGAGTGACGGCGACACGGTAGATGGAAGGCTGGCTGTTACCGCAGCCCAGGAGGCTGCTGGTGGCGACTGCGACGGCGACTGCCCACTTCATGGAACGCATCTGTGTTCTACTCTTTCTGAAAAGAGCGCGTGGCTGGCGCTCCCCCGCTTGCGGCCGGCCCGCTATCAGCGGGGAATCCCCCCGTGGCTTCTTGGCCCCGGTTGGGTTGCGCACCTATCAGGAGGCCTGGAGTCCAGGCAAGCACAGAGCCGCTTCTTCCCTGGTCGTAGCTGGGGCCGGAAGCGGGCGACGTTGGTAATGTCTGTCCAGGTATGGCCGACACACCCTTGCGCATCGTGAGCTACAACGTCCGCTACTTCGGTCACGCGCTCCGCGGGCTGGCGAGCACCGTCGGGCCGAAGCGGCGGGTCTCGACGGCGATCTCCTCGCTGGATCCGTTGCCGGACATCGTCTGCCTGCAAGAGGTGGAGACGAGCTCGTTCCGCAGCTCCATCGCGCACCGCCCGAGCCACCCCGGCGAGACGCAGCTGCAGGCCTTCATGGGCCGCATGGAGGAAATCTTCGGAGCGCAGGGGCGGGAGATGCCCTACGACGCGTTCTACTTCCGGGCGCACCACTACAAGCTGGGGACGTTCTCGCTCTACACGACGGGCCTGGCCATGCTGGTGAACCGCAGGACGCTGCGCGTGGACCGGCACAACGTGGACTCGCCGGCGCAGATCACCTACCACCACGTGGAGCGGCTGAAGGACCGGAAGCAGAGCCGCATCTGCGCGCACATGCGGCTGCAGCGGGCGGACGATGGGCGAGCCTTCCACGTCTTCAACACGCACCTGAGCCTGCCGACGCCGTTCGCCAAGGAGTTCTGGGCGACGAAGGACAAGATGGGGTGCGGGGTGAACCAGCTGCACGAGGCGCGCAAGCTGGTGGGGCTCTTGACGGAGCACTCGCAGGGCGAGCCGTTCATCGTGGGCGGAGACTTCAACTCGCCGCCGGCCTCGCCGGTGTTCCGCTACCTGTGCGAGGAGGCGCGCCTGACGTGCGCGCAGGCGG
The DNA here is from genome assembly GCF_020103725.1 of Hyalangium gracile. Lineage (NCBI taxonomy): Bacteria > Pseudomonadati > Myxococcota > Myxococcia > Myxococcales > Archangiaceae > Hyalangium > Hyalangium gracile. Next base: position 59,488 of record NZ_JAHXBG010000019.1, read on the forward strand.
CGGTGGGGCAGATCGATCCGCGAGCCATCCGGGGCTTTCCGACAGCGGGCTTCATGCACATGCGGATGCACCTGGACCACCTTTTCTCGGGCAGCGGGGTGCGGTGGCTGGACATGGAGGAGACGCGGCCCTTCGGGGACACCACGAGCCGCTTCCACGGGCTGTCGGACCACATGCCGCTCATTGCGCGCTTCACGCTGGAGGACGGAGTGCCGGCCTCGGCGCCGGGGACGGGGGCGGGCTGAGCGTCAGGCCGGGCTCAGGAGAGCTCCTTCTCGAGCTGCTCCCAGGCCTGGAGGAGCTCGCGCGTCTTGCGCTCGGCCAGTTCCTGGAACTCGGGGGCGAGGTGGGCGACCTTGTCCGGGTGGTACTGGGCCACGAGGGCGCGGAAGGCACGACGGGCCTCGTCCTTGGAGGTGCCGGGAGCGATGCCGAGCACCGTCCACGGATCCTTCTGGGCGGGCGGGGGCGGAGGCGGCTCGGGCTCGGGCTCGAAGTCCGGCTCGGCATGGGAATAGGCGCGGGTGCCTCGGGGCGGAGTGGCCTCGGAGACGGGCGGGCGGCGTGAGGCCTTGGGGACGCGTGAGCGGCGGGGGCCGCCCGGCTTGCGGGAGGGATCCGGCGGGGGGATGCGCGGGGAGAGCTGGCTGAGGGCTTCCTGGATGAACCAGAGCTCCTCGCGAGGAGTCTCGCGCTTGCGGATGATGGCGCGAGGCCGGCCGTTCTCGAGCAGGAGGTAGTTGCTGGCCGCGGCGTAGGCCTGCTCCTTGTCGCGAGGGTAGAGCCGGGCGCCGAGGTCGTTGAGGGGATCGCGCCACATGCCCTCGATGGAGCCCTCGTCGGCGACGATGACCTGGGTGACGGAGTGGCCGAAGCTGGCGTCGAGGGTGTCGAAGGGCTCGCGCTCCTCGGGGGGGCGCATGTTCTTGCCGTGGCGGACACCCTTCACGAGCAGCAGCCCGCGAGTCCCGTCCACGAGGGCGAAGAGCTTGTCGCGCACCTGGCTGTCGGAGAAGAAGAGGACGTGCACCACGGCGGGCAGAGCCTACGCGCTCCGGCCCCGTGTTGTGCACCACCGACCGCGTCGACTGACTCAAGGCGTTGGGGTCGACCGGATCGCTCTGGCCAGCGTCCAAAACCTCTTGCCCCAGTCTTCGCGGAGCTTCTTCCGTGTGATCGCGTAGCCTCCCTCTGCGCTAAGGCGCCCTGTGCGCGGACTGGTAGCGAACTGGTATGACAAGTAGACCAGTTGGGACAGGATGCGCCCGGCAGGAGGAAAGTGGGGCCCTACCCTGGGCCCGTGGCCCGTGGCGGGCTACACCAAGCGCGGCGACACGCTGCTCGCCTATCGCTGGCTTGCGTGCTCGAACCCTGGCTCTTCCGCGAACCGAGAGGCAACATGGCCGGACTGCCTCGCGAGGACGTTCCCTGCTGGGAGCGCCGCTTCCTCGCTTGAGCTATCCTCTTGCTCCCGCCCACGAGGTACCGATGCGACGCTCCCGCCGTGACGCGTCTCCATGGCCCGCGGTGCTCGCCACCTGCGTGCTGCTCACGGCCTGCGTCACTCCGCACAGCGTGCCTCGCCAGTACGCCCAGGGCCTCGACTCGGGCTCCAACGGTTGCCGCGAGGCCCCCATCCTCTGCCTTCCTCAGCCCGGCGAGAAGATGGCCACCATCCCCCCTCTCGCTGGGACACAGGCCACCCTCCTCAGCATCGCCGCCGCAGCCAAGGTCGTTCAGACCGCCATCGATGCCACCCTCGAGACGCGCATCCGCCAGGCCCTTAAGGAATGCGCCGACAAGGCCCGCGCGGACGTCATGGACCGACACTTCCAGCGCAGCCCGACCCGCGAGGAGTGCCAGGAAGTGGTCGAGCACGACGCGCAAGGCCAGCCTGTCACCCGCGCCATGCTCCTGGGCCGCGAGCAGCACCAGGCGGCTCTTGAGTGTGCCGAACTGCGGCTGCGGCAGCTCAAGCCCGGTGGCTTCACCCTCTCTCCCCGCTACCGCTACGACCCCTCCACGAACGAGACCCGGTTCATGTCTCCAGAGGAGGTGAAGTCCCTGCTCGATCAGGGCCGAGCCGCGGAATTACGCGGCACCATTGAGCCTGACCTCGTCATCCACCTGCCAGGCCAGCCACTCCACGTCCAGCGCGTCTTCGACTTCAAATTCCCATGCGTCAACACGGACAAACCTTCTCGCTGGAGGGCGCATCCGAAGGGGCATCCTCATGAGGACATATCTCAGAAAGATCTTTATGAGCGTGCGCTAAAGGTCGTCCCCAAGCGGGTACAACCTCACATAGGCGTCATTGAATGACCCAACATCCTCCACGCATCCGCATTCTGGCTGAGAATGGGTATGTCCTCGTCCGAGAAGGATTGAGCCTCACCTTCTACATGCAGTACCCGCACGAAGAGATAGCCGGGCAGGTGGAGCACACATTGAAAACCTACCTGAGCACCGTAGGGTCTGAATCGCTCGGCCTCTATGCGGATGATGAGGGTGAGTGGCAGGATCTCGATGCCGCAGGATGGGAGCTGATCTGGCGCCTGTTGCGTGAAGCCCCATCGGCCTCCGTAGAGCTTCAGGACGCCTCCAGACTCGAGTGCCGATACCGATTCGAGTACCTGGGCAAGCCTCGGAAGATTCCTCCCCTTTTTGACAAGGCCACCGCCGTCAGCGCCGTGAGTTTCTGGCTCCCCACCGAGTTCCTGGAGGCCCAAGGCCCTGAGCGCGTGCGCGAACTGGCGCTGAACCTGGCTGCTTCCTTGCCGTTCTGCTCGGGCCATGCCGGACTGTCCTTCAATGGGGCGTTGGACATGGCTGGAGTCGACCAGCGTGTCGCCTCGTACTGTTTCCGCTACCCAGGCCTGGACATTCCCGACGTGAGTTGGCGCTCGTGGAATCTGGGCACTCGGGTCGCCGGCCCTTACTGGCTGACGTTCCTCGGGCAGCCTGTCCTCGGTGAGCTAGGCGGCGCTGATGGCTTGCGCTCCCACCTCCTCTCTCCTGGCACCACTGTCCAGGAACTGGGCGGTGACAGAGCCGTCATCACCCTGGGCGCGTGGCCCGAGGCGGGCGACACCGAGCGCGGCGACACCCTGCCCGCCTACCGCGAACTGGCTCGCGTGCTCGAACCCTGGCTCTTCCGCGAACCCAACGGATTGTTGGCCGGCCTGCCTCGCGAGGACGTTCCCCGCTGGGAGCGCCGCTTCCTCGACTGAGCGCCGCGCCGCTCCAGCCGCCCACACGCCGCGCCGGACTTTCTGGTAGACTCAACGTCAGAGGTCCTATCGGAATGTCCCTACCCAGCACTGCCTGGCTCGCGTGCGCGTGCCTGCTGTGGGCGGCCGCCACGCCTGCCCAGCCCCGCGCGCCACGCGAGCGGAAGGAACGGCAGGCCTCCCTCCTGCGCGACCCCGCCGAGCCCGTGCCCCAGGTGCGAGTGGCCGCTGGCGTGCTCACCTCCCTGTCCTTCAATGCCCCGCTGGCGCGCGCCCAGGCGGAGGACCACGAGCGCTTCCACCGCCTGGACCTGGGCGAGCGCGCCCTCTACCTCAAGCCCGCCCTCGACCTGGCCGCCACCGAGCGCCTGGCCCTCCACCTCACCTTCGTGGATGGCCGCAAGGCCGTGCTCCTCCTCATCTCCCACCCCACCGAGGTGGATGCACGGGTGGACTTCGTCCTCCCGGAGCGCTCCGCGGAAGCCTGCGAGCGCGAGCTGGCCTCCACGCTCGCCCGCTACGAGGCACGGAGTCGCGAGCTGGAGAAGATTCAGGGCCAGTGCGCGGAGACCGGCCCGGCCCTCCTGGCGCTGGCCGGAAGCTTCCAGCGCGAAATCCGACGGAAGATCCTACCCACCAGTGACAGTCCGGCCCTGCTCCGCTTCTCCAAGGGATGGGCGTACCGTCTGCGCGGCTGGATGGTGCTGACCGGGCGCGTGACGAACACGGGCACTGCGCCCTGGATGCCCGTCCGAGCCCACCTCACGCCCGCCGAACCTGGCGTACAGGTGCGGGTGGTGTTCCCCACGAAGGCCGCTCTGCGTGCCGGAGCGGGGGCAGACATCGCCATCGAGGTGAAGGTCCCCGGTGAGCTCCTCGCTCCGAGCACACTGCATGACCTGACGCTGTGTGACGGCGCGCAGGAGCGCTGCCTGTCCGTTCCCGACCTGGAGCTCGAGTAGAATGAGCGCGCAACCGGACCCCTCGAACCTCCCACCTGGCACGTCCATCCAGGCGTGGCGCGTGGTGGCGAAGCTCGGCCAGGGCTCCTACGGAGCCGTGTATCACGTCCAGTTGGAGGGGCAGGACTTCGCCTTGAAGATCGCCCACCACCGCGCGGGCAGCGCGGACACGGCGCGGACGGACGCCCGCATCCGCCGAGAGCTGGCCTGCCTGAGCCTGGTCAACCACCCTCACATCGTCCGGGTGTGGAGCCACGGACGTTGGTCGAATCCCCGCGAGGGCTTCTTCTTCCTCGTGGAGGACTACGTGGAGGGCTACACACTGGCCGAGTGGATGGAGCATGCCCAGCCCACCTTCCGCCAGGTTGCCGCGCTCATGGAGTCCGTAGCCGACGCGCTGGAGGTCCCCCACAAGCAGGGAATCTTCCACCGCGACCTCAAGCCCTCCAACATCCTGGTGCGCAAGAAGGATGACGCCCCCGTCATCACCGACTTCAGCGTGGGCGACCACCCGCTGGCGGAGGACCTGACGGAAGGGCCCATCCCGCCCGGCACCCGGCGCTACCGCAGCCCGGAGGCCTTGAGGTTCGAGCGCCAGCACCCGCACCCGCCCGAGGCGCGCTACGCGTTTCAGGTGACGGATGAGCTCTTCGCGCTCGGCGCCACGCTGTACGACATCCTCACCGACCCGCTCCCCACTGGACGTCACCCTCGCCTGCCGCTCAACAACGACGCGCTGCCACCGCCCTCGCCCATCAAGGTCAACCCCCGCGTTCCCCCCGCGCTGAGTGATCTGACCATGGCCTTGCTGGACCCGAACCCCCACCTTCGGCCACCGAGCGTCGGCGCCTTGCGCCGCATGCTGGGGGAGCTAAAAGCAGACCCGGGCGAGGCGTGGGATGCGCTGGTGTACCCGCCCTTGGCCCGGCGCACGGCGGCCTCACCTCCTCCCGAAGCTCGAAAGGACCCGCGCAGACCCTGGTGGCCGTGGGTCGCGGTGCTGGGAGCCGCGGTGCTGGCCCTGCTCTTGGCGGCCATCCTCTTCGCCGCGCGCGCGGATCCCCCGACGGAGTCACCAGCCGCTCACGCCCCACAGCAGCCCTCCCTGGGCTCTACCTCCCCTCTCTCTCAGAAGGAGACCAACGCCGTGAGCAACTCTCGGAGCACCCCGGAAGCCTCTTCCCCCGTGACAGCGGAGCCCAAGCCCCAGCAGCCGCAGCTCCCCATCCCTCCCAAGCCGAGCCTCAAGCGATGTGCCGCCTTGGCAGGCGCGCTCGCGTTCCTGGAAGTGGGCTGCGCCACCGTCCAGCTGCGGCCTGAACCCGGTGAGTGCCCCGACAACGCCATCAAGGCCATGAGGAAGTTCCATCAACCCAACATGGGCATGGCAGCGGTCCGAATTTGGCCTGACGCGAGGCGGAAGGGAGACACGGAAGGACTGGGCGCCTATGAAAACGGCCCCATCACCGGCGTATTTGACCTCGAGTCCAGCCCTGACGAGTTCCCAGACGGGACGCTGCTGGATGGGCACCTGTGGGTGAGCGCTCCGGGGGACCGGATCTTCGGACGGTTCACTCGTGCCCGCCTGCCGGATGGCTCGAGCGTCCCTCTCTGCATGGAGCTGTGCGAGAACGAAGATGATTGGGGCATCCATAAGCGAGGACCCGGCCCCCGTGAAGGCACGGTCATGATGTACCACCACGTAGGTGCCTGCTTCACCGACCGCTGGCACTGACGCGGGCCGTGTAAGCCTCCTTGACACCCCGGCGACCCGCGCCCCCTCCCCCGACTCGTCACTTGTAACCTGGAAGGTCCTTCCCTTTCATGTGACGTTCCGGGTAGTCTTCGGCTTGTCAGCGCGTGGTGCCTCGCCACGCGCGCGAGGCACTTCCATGGCACCCACCTCACATCCCTGGCTGCCCCAGGGCGTCATCCTTTTCTCTCAGGGAGACGTCTCCTACGAGCTCATCCGGGAGCTGGAGATCAGCCATCACGGTGAGTCCACCGTGCTCGCGCGCCAGCGCACGGGCCGGTCCATCGGCGCGCAGGTGGTCATCAAACGCCTGCCGCTCACCCAGGAGGACGCCGCCACGCGGGAGCACATCCGCGCGCGTCTCGAGGAAGAGGTCCGCCTGGCCACCTACCTCCAGCACCCGAACATCGCGCGCCTGCGCGGCCGCCATGAGACGCGGGAGGAGCTCTTCGTCGTCATGGACTTCGTGGAGGGCTGGAGCCTCAACACGCTCCTCACCACCTCGATGATGCGCGGCGTCCGCTTCTCCGAGGCCTTCGTCCTCCACGTGGGCGCGGAGGTGGCCAGCGCCCTGCATCACGCCCACACCCGCTTGGACTCGCAGGGCCACCCGCTCCACATCCTCCACCGAGACATCAACCCCCTGCGCATCATCCTGGGGCCACTGGGAGAGGTGACGCTGACGGACTTCGGCCTGGCCCACTCGCGCCTGCCGGGCCGACAGCCCACCTCGCTCCCGCGTCCCCGGGGCAACGTCTACTTCGCCGCGCCCGAGGCCCTGCTCGGTGGAACCCTGGATGCGCGCTCGGATCTCTTCTCGCTGGGCCTGGTCCTCCTGGAGCTGGCCACGTGGCACCACCTCTACAACCTGGACTCGACGGACTGGGACGCGCTGCCCCAGGCGCTCACCCCTCCCGTCAAGGAGCAGGTGCTCGGCGCGCTACTCACCGCCGTCGAGGCGAAGCTGCCGGACGAGGTGGATGAGCTCATCCTCCGCGCCGCCACCTACGCACCCCAGGAGCTCGAGCGGGTGCTCCAGCCGCTGAGCGAGCCCCTGCGCGGAATCCTGTGGCGCCTGCTCCAGCGAGCTCCCACAGCCCGCCTACCGACAGCCGCGGCGCTGGAGGCGGAGCTGCGTGCCTGCCTCGCCGCGCTCAGCACCGGGTACGGCGCGGCCGAGGCCGCCGCGGAGGTCCGCCACTCCCTGGCCGTGGCCCGCTCGCACCAGGAGCACGTCACTCCCACGGAGCCCGGCGTCTTCCCGGACTGCATCCCCCTGCCTCCCGACGAACTCACCACGGATTCTGGCCGCCGCGCCTGATCGGCTCTCACACCAAGCCCGGGGAACCGCCCATGCCCAGGAAGCCCGTCGCGCCCTACACCCGCATCATCCGCAACGGCACCCACGCGCCGGATGAGCCCCCTGCCACCATCGACGCGCTGCTCGCCGTGCTCGCGTCACATCCGGTGGCCTCCTGGACGACCTGCCGTCCCCTGAAGAAGACGCCGAGTGCCACCTTCTTCTGCGGCGAGCTCAGCAACCGCGAGCACCCCTTCAGCATCCTCACCACGGATCCATCCATCGCGCGCCGCCTCACCGAGGCCTTCACCAACAACTGTGAGCGCTTCCAGCTGGAGTCCTCGGAGCCCCGCGCGCGGAGATCCCGTCTGGGAACCCGGGGCGGCCGCCGCAAGCGCTGAGCGCCTCCCTCCCCCGGAGCGGGCCCTCCCCCGCTCGCGCGCCCGGTGAGTGCCCTGCGCGCTGCCCTCGTCCGCCAGGCTGAGCCTCACATCCGGACCGTGCCTATCTCTAGCAAGGGGGGATGCGCGCCCTTCCCGAGCGGTCCGAACCCGGGTGAAGAGGCCCGCTCGAGCACCTGCCGCTGTCCGCCCGAGCCTCCAGCGCACTCGAGGAGAAGTCCGTCGGTGACATCCTCAACCCGTGATGAGTTCAAGCTGCTGCTGGACGCCATCGCCGACCCCCTCGTGGCGTGCGATGGCGCCGAGCGCATCGTCCACCTGTCCCCCTCCGCCGAGCGGCTGCTCGGCTGGAGGGACGAGGAGCTCCGCGGCCGGCCCTTCACTGCCCTCGTCCCCGAGCGCCTGCACACCGTCGATGGTCGCTCCCTGCTCCGCTATCTGCTCGACAGGCGGCCCCAGCTCGGCGGCCGCCCCACCCTCGTCCCCCTCCGGCGCCACGGCGGCGAGGAGCTGCTGCTGGAAGTCACCACGGGCCACTCCCATCACCAGGAGGACCAGCGCATCGTCCTGTCGCTGCGTCGCCTCCCCGAGGCCCCCAGCTTCACCCCCGAGCCCTTCGTCCAGGACGTCTCCCTCAAGCTCTGGCACGACGGCCACATCGGCGCGGCGCGCACCTTCAGCGTCGTCGATCGCCACTACCAGCTCATCATCGAGAACGCGCCGCTGGGCATCTTCCACTTCGACAAGACGCCCGTCATCACCCTGTGCAATGACTACTTCGTCCGCCTCATCGGCTCGTCCAAGCGGCTGCTCATCGGCCTCAACCTGCTCACCCTGCGGGACGAGCGCATCATCCGCTGCGTCCGCGCCACCCTCCTGGGCGAGCACACCCACTTCGAGGGGGACTACTCCTCCGTCACCGCCCGCAAGCTGACGCCCGTGCGCGCCCACTTCGCCCCCTGCTACGACGAGCAGGGCCAGGTGAACGGCGGGGTCGGCATCATCGAGGACGTCACCGTGCAGCGGCGCATGGAGGAGGAGCGCGCCACCCAGTCCGTGCTCGTGGACACGCTGCTGCGCGCCGCGCCCATCGGCATGGCCTTCCTGGATCCGGAGCTGCGCTACGTGCGCGTCAACGACATGCTGGCGCGCCTCATCCACCAACCCATCGAGGCGCACATCGGCCGCCGGCCTCACGAGATGCTCGGCCCCAGGGGCGACAGGCTGGAGCGGCTCCTCCGAGGCGTGCTCGACTCCGGCAAGCCGGTGGAGCAGTTCGAGCTCAACAGCCAGGACTTCTGCGACGACGGCCCGCCGCGCATCTGGGCCGCCAGCTTCTACCCGGTCCGCGGCGGCGACGGCCGCCTGCTGGGCATCGGCGCGATGGTGGAGGACATCACCGAGCGCAGGCAGGCCGAGCAGGAGCGCGCCCGGCTCTACCGCGAGGCCCAGGAGGCCGTGCGCGTGCGGGACGACTTCCTCACCGTCGCCTCGCACGAATTGAAGACGCCGCTCACGCCGCTCTCCCTGCGCCTGGCCAGCCTCGAGCGCCGGCTGGAGCGCGGCGAGCCCGTGGACCCCGCCGCCCTGCGCCACGCGCGCCAGCACCTGCTGCGCCTCACCGCGCTCATCAATGATCTGCTGGACGCCTCGCGCATCGAGTCCGGAGGGCTCGCGCTCCACCCACAGCCCACCCGGCTGGACGTGCTCACCGAGCACGTCATCCGCGTGATGGAGGGCGCCCACGACGCCGAGCACCGCATCGTCTTCCACCCGGGCGCCAGGTCGCCGCAGGTGCTCGGCGATCCGTACCGGCTGGAGCAGGTCATCTCCAACCTGCTGGAGAACGCGCTCAAGTACAGCCCGAACGGGGGCGCCATCCACGTGTCCCTGGAGCCACGCGGCGACCTGGTGCTGCTGGCCGTGAGGGACCCGGGCATCGGCATCCCCGCCGACCAGCAGCAGCACCTCTTCGAGCGCTACTTCCGGGCGCGCAACGTCTCCACGCACTCCTATGGAGGACTGGGGCTGGGGCTCTACATCTGCCGCGACATCGTCGAGCGTCACGGCGGTCGCATCTGGGTCGAGAGCGAGGTAGGCCGCGGCTCCACATTCTATGTCGCGCTGCCGACACTCAAGCAGGCCCCGGAGTCGCTCGAGCAGGCCTCGGGCCACTCCGTACACTGAAAGTCTTGCAGAGGGGGCTGCAAGAATGACAGCCCGGGTGTCCACGGGTGTTCGCTTGGGCCGCTCAACCGCCCGCAATCCCACGCTCCGAAGGCTGGCATGCAGGCTGCTAGGGAGGAGAGATGGGAGGATCACCACAAGGAATGGACGCCATGACGACCGAAACCCCCACCCTGACTCGTGAGAAGGACGGCTGGCTCATCCGCGTGAAGATGGGTGGCCGCATCCAGGAAGTGCGCTGCACCAATGAGGTCCAGGCTCGTTACTTCGCCGTCATGCTGGCCCTCAACCCGCTCAAGCCCACGCGCTTCAGGAACTGACAACCGCGGGTGACGCACGCAGGGCCACGCTCCTCTCCGAGGGTCGTGGCCCTCGCTGTGTCGGGCCCCTGGCCCTACGCCTTCGTCGCCACCACGCACAGCAGCGGCGCGGAGCCGCGAGTCGCGGTACGCGTGGACGCGATGCGGAAGCCGTTGTCCTCGAGGCGGGCCGTCAGCTGGACGCCCAGGGGCCGCAGCTTCTCCTTCGTGGGCGGCTGGTAGAAGAGATAGAGCGCGCCGCGCGGGGCCAGGACGGCTCGGAGAATGGCCAGCTCCGCCGAGGCCTCGAGCCAGAACAGGTTGACGTTCACGGCGAAGACCTTGTCGAACCGGGCTCCTTCGAAGTCCGCGTCGGCCAGCGCCGTGGCGCGAAACGACGCCTTGCCCGAGGCCACGGCCTCGCGGTTGCTGGCCTCCGCCGCGCGGATCATCACGTCCGAGCGATCGATGGCCAGGATCCTCCCGCGCTCCAGCCGCTCGCAGATCGCGGAGACGGCCACGCCGCGACCGCAGCCGATCTCCAGCAGGCGATCGCCGGGCTTCACGTCCAGCAGCTCGAGCGCCCATGTCAGCCGCGCTGGGAGTGCCTTCGTGCTCATGCGTGCCTTGCGTCGCGCCAGCTGCCGGGGCTCAGTGCGCCGGCTGGCGCAGCGCTGACTCCTGGAGGTAGGCGCGCGACAGGGCGGCGTTGCCTCCCAGTCGGGCAATCTCGCCGAGGTCCTCCAGCAGCCGCACCTCGAGGTCCGCGTCGTTGATGCGCCGGGCCTGGCGCAGGCCACGCAGGGCGTGCTCACGCGCCTCGGGCAGCCGGTTCCCGGCCGCGTAGAGCCCGGCCAGCACCTGCTCCAGCTCGGCGCAGCGCGAGTCCAGCCGCTGCTGCTCACACTCGGAGAGCGCGGCGCTCAGCGTGGCCTCCGCCTGGGCGCTCTCACCGCCGGCCAGCTGCGCCTGGGCCCGCCGCAACTCCGCCTCCATCAGGAACCACGCGTCCCCCGCCTCGTGCGTGGCGGCCTGGGAGAAGTCTCGCTGCGCGTTGCGCTCGACATAGGTTCGCAGCACGTCGCCGCCGTAGTGCGCATCCAGGGCCTTCGCCACGGGGAGCAGCGCGCGCACACGCTCGGCGCCAGGCGCGGAGCCGACCGCCAGGTACAGGGAACGGCGAGCCACGGACGGGGCATCGCGCACCTGCGCGTCGGATAGCGGAGTGCCCTGCTCCACCATGGCCTTGCCGGCATCCCGGACGGCCTTCCACCGGTTGAGGCGCTCCAGCCCCTGGCGCTCCAGCGACGCCTTGTGCTCCCGGGCCTCGTCGCTCCAGCCAGGCTCGTTGAGCGCCGCCACCTGGCCGAAGCTCTCCGCGGCCACCAGCTCGAGCCCGAGCTCGCGCAGCACCAGGCCCCGGTTCCACAGCGCCGGAGCGTGACGAGGCGCCTTCGCCAGCACGCCCTCCAGCAGGGTGAGCGCCTGCTCGAGCTCGCCCTTCGAGAGCGCCACCACCGCACGGTCGCTGTCCACCTCGGGCGAGGTGGAGAGCTTGCCCAGGTACGAGAAGGCCCGATCCCGCTCACCGCGCATCAGGAAGGTGGTGGCCAGGCCGTGCACGTCACCCGCCTTCTCCAGCTTCACCTGCGTCTCCAGCGGCACGACCTCCACGGTCCGCTCGCTGCCGGAGCGCTTCACGCCGTACGGCCGCCAGCCGCTGGCCCCCGGGTAGCTCAGCCGCGCCTCCATCGAGCGTGTGGGCGCCAGCGCGAGCGTCTCGTAGTCCCCTCCCCCCGAGCCGTCACCGGGGCTGCGGAGCACGGCCAGGGCGAAGGCCGCGGCCAGCACCCCGCCCATCACGACGGTGAGCCCGACACGGCGGCGGCTCCAGGTGGGACGAAAGGCACGGGACGCGGCAGGGGAAGAGCGCGGTGCCTCCACCGGCCGGGCCGCCTCCGCTGGTCGCGCCGCCTCCTCTCCCGCCGGGGATGCCTTCTTCTCCGTCGCGGCCAGCTGCGCGCTCACGGCTCCGAGCTCCAGGATGTCCTGCAGCTCCACCTGACACTGCTCGCAAGTAGCCAGGTGCCCGCGGAAGGACTCAGCCTCGGCGGGCTCCAGCTCCCCGTCCGCGAAGGCGTGCACGAGCTCATGGATGTCGTCACCCATGTCGGACATGCCACTCATGCATCGCCTCCTGTCTCGGTGGGCAGCAACAGCTCCTTCAGGCGGCGGCGCGCGCGGATGAGCCGCGTGCCCACGGTGTCCTTGGGGATGCCGAGCTGCGCGGCAATCTCGTTATAGGAGCGCTTCTCCAGCGCATGGAGCTGGTACACGAGGCGGAACTGCTCGGGGAGCTTCTCCACGGCCTCCTGGAGCTGCTCGGGACCGATGTGAGCCCACCGGGGCTGGGCCTCCTGCTCGGGGGCAGCGACGCGCTCCTGCACCTCCTCGGCGGAGACATCCGCGCTCCGCTCCCGGGAGCGGGAGCGAAACCGGTCAATGAAGCAGTTGCGGAGGATGGTGAGTATCCAGGCAAGGAAGTTCGTCCCTTGCTTGTAGCTGGCCCTCTTCTGAAACCCGCGCAGGCAGGTCTCCTGGAAGAGATCGTCCGCCTCCGCGGCATTGCCACACAGTCGCAGTCCGGTGGCCCGGATGGCGTGTTCATGCTCCCGGACGAGGGCGGCGAACCACGCGCTGTCGGGGTCCAAAGGATCCAAGCGGCCGGGAGGCTCCTCGGTCCGATCCCAGACAGTCAAGCTCCGCGAGAAGAGCAGGCTCTCCGGCCATCCGGCGTGGTGTAGGGCAACAGCTTCCATCACCCTAGGAACGACGGCCCCCGGAGATCTTCCCGGGTGAATCTTTCCAGAAGAATTATTTTGTCACCGGTTGAGACGGACGATCTCCTCGTTGAGGAGGCTGGCGAAGCACACCCAGCCCAGGTAGGGGGCCATGAGCGCCGCGGCCGGCCGGTCCACCTTGCGCGCCGCGGCGATGTAGGCGGCGATGCTGACGCCGAGCGCGCCGATGTCCGCCAGCGCGGTCTTCTTGCGGCGCTTGCCGAAGAAGAGCCATGACCACGCGGCGTTGAAGCCGAGCTGGACGAGCCACAGCCCCAGGGCTCGCGAGCGCGCGGGCCCGGCCGCCTGGTTCCACACCCGCCAGCCCGAGACGGCGATGAGCCCATAGAGCACCGTCCACACGGGAGCGAACACGGCATCCGGCGGCTGGAACGGAGGCTTGCGCAGCCGCCGGTACCAGAGCTGGGTGCCATGGCTCGGGCCCGCCCCGAGCGCGGCCGCCCCCGCGGTCAACGCGCCGAAGACGCCCAGCGCCGCGATGGACTCACTCCTCAACGAAGGACTCTTCAAGGCGGGACTCCGCTGCATCGTCGCTCCTCCAGCACGGAATGCACGACACTCCCCGGAGGAAGTCGCCTTCCCCCCGGGGAGCCAGAAACCTCCAGGTGCTCACGGGAGAGGAGCCCCTCCCTCCCCTCTCCCGGAGCCACACCACGTCACGGCGCGGGAATGCCTGCCTCTTCGCGGACACCCGCCTCGCCCGTCACGCCCGCGAAGAGCCAGCGCCGCACCAGCAGCAGGTGCTCGGCCTCCGTGCCCAGCGCCGCCTCGAACTGCTCGACGAGCTCGGTCTGCCCCAGCCCCTGGGCCAGCTCGATGAGCAGCTCCCAGCCGGCGTTGTCCGTCAGCTCCGCCACCAGCAGGGCCTCCAGGCACTGGACCAGGTTGGTGCGCGGATCCGTCAGCACCGCGGGGATGCCCTTGGACGCCACGGACACCAGGTCCGCCGAGGGCGTCAGGGCCGTGGGGTCCGCCCCCATCTTCTCCATCGCCTCGCGGACGAGCGCGAAGTGGGCCAGCTCGTCGAGCATGATCTTCTCGAGCTGCTCGCGCGACGGGCCCCCCGGCCACGTCCCGTGCAGGTCGAACTTGCTCAGGGCCGCCTCGTAGAGGCGCACCCCGGTGCGCTCGAAGCCGAGCCGCTCGCCCAGCTTGTCGATGAACACCGTGGGCTTGTTGCCCTTGAGCATCTCCTTGGCGGTCTTGAACATGCCCTTGAGCGTGGCCGGCACGGGCACCGTCCCCAGGCCGTCCCCCTCCTTCCCGTAGAGGATGCGCACCTCGGCGATGCCGGCCTCGGTGCCGGGCGAGCTCGGCAGCCCCTGCCGTGCCCCCTCGATGGCCTCCTTGCTGTCGATGGGCGACGTCTGGATGCCGGTGCGGTTGAGCCCCACGTCACTGGATGTCTTCTTCATTGCTGCAGCCTCCCTTCCGGCCCGACGCCCACGCCCTGCACCCGCGCGCTGAGCTCGGTGCCCGGCGTCCACTGGTAACCCGCGGAGCAGATCTCGCTCGGCGAGCCCTCGGAGTTGAGCTGATCACGGTAGAGGATGGAGCGGTGCCCGGGTGGGATCTCCGCCTTGTCCACGAACTCCGTGCCGTTGGCGCGCAGATCCACCTCCTGGTTCAGCGTGCGGCGCACGAAGTCGCGGTGGCTCTTGAAGTCGATGAGGTCGGGCAGCGTCGCCGGCAGCACCTCGGCCGGGTCCCTCCCCTCGATGCGCTGGAACAGCTCCATCACGTACTGCAGATGGCCCAGCTCGTAGTCCACCATGCGCTGCCAGATGCCCTTGATGCGGGCGTTGCCCTCGTACTGAAGGCACGAGTAGTAGCAGTACACCTCCATGGCCTCGCTCAGCAGCAGCTTCTCGAGCACCGACTCGTCCGGGTCGCACAGCGAGCCGTACTGGGTGACGTGCTGCTCCTCGATGGAGGCGATCTCCGCGTAGAGCTGGCGCGCGACCGGGTCGGTGAACATCGGACCGATGGTCATGTAGAAGTCGTGCGTCTGGAACTCGGCCGCGGTGATGAGCATCGCGTGGATCTTCGAGAGCGGATGCGCCTGGCGCCTGTCGTAGGGACGCCGCAGGTCATCCAGCGGGTGGCGGTGCTCCACCACGGTGGGCCGCCCGGGCCGGATGTCCGAGTAGGACTGGATGAGGTAGTTCGGGTCCTTGCCCTCGAGCCGGTCATACAGGGCGGCGTACCGGTACAGGTGGTCGAAGTCCTCCAGCAGGCCGAAGCGATAGGCCTGGGCCAGGTACGGGTCAGGCTCCTTGAGGGCCACGCTGGCCGTCACCTCGATGGCCACCTGCTCGAAGCCGAGGGTCGTCTCCAGCGGGCTCTGGTCCGGCGGGTTGAGCCAGTTGACCAGCGTCTGCTGGTGGTGCTCCGCGCGGCGGATGAGCGCCAGCGGCTCACGCAGCTCGCGGTTCATGCGCGCCACGATATGCTTGAAGCGCAGCGAGTCCGCCTCGATGCCGTTCATGAGGATGACACGCACGCGGGTGAAGGCGTCGTCATCCAGCTTGCTGTAGGGGCGCTGAACCAGGTCCTTCCAGGTGAAGACCTGGCGATCCAGCGGCACCCCTTTCTCCTTGAAGAGATCCAGGGCCACGTCTGACTCCTTTGAGCGGAGAGGTAAACGAATCGGGGTAAAGCTCTGGCGCCCCTGGCAGTCCGGCAATGGAGACAGTCGTGCAGCCTGGTGTCCTGCGGAGCGGAGCAATGGCCTGCCTGGGTGCCCGCCGGATCTTCCAAGGGCGCCGCCCGCCGCCGGTGACATAGAGTCGGTCCGAGCGAGGAAGTAGCGGATGGCGAGTGACACCTGGAAGGTCCTACGGCTGCGCCTGCGCAACCACCTGCCGCAGATGGTGGGGCTGGCGGTGCTGAGCACGTTGGTGGCGGCGGGCTGCTGGAAGCTGGAGTGGCTGTGGCTGCACACCGTGGAGCGCGGCCTCTACGACACCGCGCTCACGCGGTTCACCGAGAAGGAAGGCCCGTCCACCGAGATCGTCGTGGTGGCCATTGATCAGTCGAGCCTCGACGGGGTGCGCAACAACCCGACGTACGCGCGCAACTTCGGCACCTACCCGTGGACCCGCAATCTGTGGGCGCGGGTGGTGGAGGAGCTGGCCCACAACGGCGCGCGGGCGGTGCTCTTCGATCTGGTGATGGACGAGCGGTACACGGACGTGAGCGCGGACCTCGACTTCGCCCAGGCCCTGCGAGACACGGGCCTGCCCATCTACCTGGGCGTGGCCTCGCACCCGAGGGCGGCCCCGCTGCCGAAGGTGGAGGCCGTCCACGTGCCTCGGGAGCCGAGCAAGGCTCGCCTGCCCACGAAGCCCGCCGTCGCGACGGAAGAGGCCACGGCTCCGGAGTCCATCCCCGAGCCGCCCGCGGCGGGAGAGGAGCAGTTCGAGGAGCTGGACGAGAGCGAGGTGGAGGCGAAGACGGATCCGCTGGAGGCGGCGCGGGTGCTGGCCTTCCCGGTGCGGACGGACGGGCGCGAGCTTCCCCTGCTGGAGTACGAGTCCGAGCGCGGAGGGCGCGAGCGGTTCTACCCGGTGCCTCCCATCGCGTCGCTGCTGACGGACGTGGCGGGCTTCGGGCTGGTGGAGGTGGAGCCGGACGCGGACGGGCGCATGCGGCGCACCCGCTTCGCGTACACGGATGGAGTAAACTCCTACGTCACGCTGCCGGTGGCGCTGGCGGCGGACGTGTTCGGGGCGAAGGAGCTGGTGTTCTCCGGCCGGACGATGCAGCTGGGCTCGCGCACGTTCGACGTGGATCCGGACGGCAGCGCCGCGCTCGACTTCGGAGGCAGGCTGAACGAGCGGTTCCACACCGTCCCGGTCCTGGCGCTGCTGGACGCCTGGGCGCTGCGGCGGCAGGGCAAGCCCACGACGCTGCCGGCGGACCTCTTCCGCAACCGCTTCGTGGTGGTCGGCGGCATGGCGGTGGGGCTGGGCGACAACAAGTCCACGCCGTTCTCGGCCTCCACGCCGGGGATGGCCAAGCAGCTCGCGGTGCTGGAGAACCTGCTCGCCGGCCGCTTCATCACCGAGGCGCCCTTCTGGGTGAGCGTGCTGTTCGGGCTCGGGCTGGCGCTGCTGTCGACGGTGGTGCTCATGACGCTGCGCTGGCCGGTGCTGGAGTTCGCGTGGCTCCTGGTGGTGCTGGGGGTCGTCTACGGGGTGATGGGTGGCTCGCTGGCGCTGGGCCGGGTGCACGTGCTCTCGGCGATGCCGGCCGCGGCGGCGCTGCTGGCCTGCATGGGGGCCATGGCGTCCAACCACCTCTTCGCCAGCCGCGAGGCCGCCTTCATCCGCCAGGCCTTCAACCGCTACATGGAGCCCCGGCTCATCGAGCAGATGATCGAGGAGCGGCAGCTGCCGAAGCTGGACGGCGAGGAGCGGGAGATCACCGCCTTCTTCAGCGACATCCGCGGCTTCTCCACCTTCTCGGAGCGGTTCAAGGACGACCCGCGCGCGCTGGTGCGCGTGCTCAACATGTACCTGACGCGGGTGAGCTCGGCGCTGCTGAACGAGGGCGGCTGCCTGGACAAGTACATCGGCGACGCGGTGGTGTGCCTCTTCGGGGCGCCCTTCAACCAGTCGGACCACGCGGTGCGGGCCTGCCGCGGAGCGCTGGTGGCCCAGGCGGAGGTGGAGCGGCTGCGCGCGGAGTTCCGCAAGCAGGGCCTGCCGGACGTGTACACGCGCATCGGCCTCAACAGCGCGCGGCTCTTCGTGGGCAACTTCGGAAGCGAGCAGCTCTTCGACTACACGGCCATGGGCGACGGCATGAACCTGGCGTCCCGGCTGGAGGGCGCGAACAAGGCCTATGGCTCGCTGATCATGATCGGGCAGCGCACCTACGAGCTGGCGAAGCACGACATCGAGGTGCGCGAGCTGGACCAGGTCCGCGTTGCGGGCAAGAGCGAGGCGGTGACGGTGTACGAGCTGCTGGCGCTCAAGGGCCAGCTGCCGGCGGCGAAGCGCGAGACGGTGGAGCGCTACCATGAGGCGCTCGCGCTGTACCGCCAGGCGCGCTTTGGAGAGGCGGCGGTGGTGCTGCGGTTCCAGCGGTCGAAGGACCCGACGGACGGGCCGACGGCCGCGCTGCTCGCGCGCTGCCAGGAGTACGTGGAGAATCCGCCCCCACCCTCGTGGGACGGGGTGACGAGCCTGGACAAGTGAGAGGAGTGAAGAACGCCATGCACAAGAGAGCCCGATGGCTGGTGGGGACACTGGCCCTGTGTGCCGCGAGCACGGCCCTGGCGGTCGGCGTGGGCGAGCCGCTGTACGTGAAGGCGCGCAACACGCGGCTCATGGCGGGCCCTCCGCCCAGCGCCGACGTGAAGGCCATCCTCCAGCCCGGCCAGCAGGTGAAGTGGCTGGGCGCCGACCCGAAGAACAAGCAGTGGCACAAGGTGGAGGTGGATCGACAGAAGGGGCTGGTCTTCCAGTCCAACCTCTCCACGAAGCCGCCTGGCAAGGAGCTCCTCGCCAGCGAAGGGGCTCCCCAGGGAGACATGAAGGCACTGGCCAGCGCGGGCGCCGCGGTCCGGGGGCTGAGTGGCGGCGCCATCACCTATGGCAAGGAGAAGGGACAGAAGACCCCTGCCTTCTCGACGGCCGTGGATCAGCTCCAGAAGCTCGAGGAGCATGCGAACGCCATCACACCCGCAGCGCTCGCCGCGCACGCCGAGAAGGCCCACCTGTTTCCGGTGGTCGGCCCCCGTGAGACGGCCTCGCGAGGTGGCAGGTGATGCGCTCGTTCTCGAGAAGCTCCGTCGCGGGCCTCGGCTTTCTGGCGCTGTCGTGCGCCGGGATGAAGCTGCCCACGCTTCCGAACTCCGTGGGGGGCGTCGTCCAGACGGTGAACACGGGCATCAAGACCTATCGCGATGCCTCCGCCTGCGAGAAGCTCGCGGCCCGGCCCTCCGTCGAAGAGGAGTACACGCTGGGAGGCGCCGTCGCCCTCAACTGGGTGCAGCGAGGCGGTGGGCTGATCGAACTCGCCTCGCACAAGGAGCTGGTGACCTACCTCAACGTCGTGGGGAAGAACCTGGGAGCGCAGTCCTCCCGGCCCACGCTGAGGTGGACCTTCGGCGTCCTGCGGACGGAGTCCTCCGTCAACGCGCTGTCCACCCCGGGCGGCTACATCCTGGTGACCCGCAAGCTGCTCCAGAGCGTGGAGAACGAGGCCCAGCTCGCGGGAGTGCTCGCGCACGAGATCGCCCACGTCACGGAGCGGCACGTCCTGAATCGCTACTCCCAGGTCAAGGTGGGCCAATGCCAGCGGGCCGTGGCCATCAAGGGTGGAAAGGAGGCCATCGGCCAGAATGGAGGCGATCTCACCCCGGCCGTGGTGGATGATCTCCTCGCCGTCGTGGACGACCTGGAGAGCACACTGAACCTGGATCTTCAGCCCAGGCTGCTGACCAGCTTCACGGATGGCCTGGTGCAGACGCTGACCGAGGATGGCCTCGACGAGAAGGAGGAGTTCGCCGCGGATGAAGAGGCGGCCCGCCTGCTCCTCTCCGCGGGTTATGATCCCCAGGAGTACGTGACCTTTCTCTCCAGGCTCCCCGACAGTCAGGCCACGTTCGGCCACCACCCACGCAGCCAGGATCGCACGAGGAAGCTCTCCACCTTCCTCCGGGGCAACAAGAGCTCCGGGAGCGACTTCCCCGAGCTGGCGGCTGGCACCGAGGGCCTCGTGCGCCCCCCACTGCCGCCCTCCTTCGCCTCGGTGAAGAAGGCCGTGGCCCGCGACAAGCCGTAGCCGCCTCCACGCCCGGGGCGAAGGGAGCAGCCCGGGCGGGGGATTTCCGCTCGGCGGGCACGAGCGGTACTCTCCCGGCGCCGGAGGCCCGACGGCCCGGCCCAATGGAGGGGGTTCCTTGTCCCAGAAAATGCATCGCCGCACCATCCTGCAGTCCGTCGTCGCGGTAGCGGCGACGACGGCGTTTGGCTGCAGCGACGACGACACGACGATCGATACACAGGCGGAGAAGTCCCGCGCGTACTTCCCGCAGTCGGTGGCCTCTGGCGAGCCGCGCCCCGACAGCGTGGTGCTGTGGACGCGCGCCGTGGATGAGGAGCACGGCGGGGATGTCTCCCTCTCGCTCGAGGTCTCCACCGAGGAGAGCTTCGGCCAGCTCGTGCTCCAGCAGCAGGGCCTGACGGCGAAGGCCGTTCACGACAACGCCATCAAGGTCAAGGTGACCAACCTCCAGCCGCGCACCACCTACTACTACCGCTTCATCTACGAGCACGACGGCGAGAAGCTCGTCTCGCCGGTGGGCCGCACGAAGACGGCGCCGGCCGCGGGTGACGACGTGCCGGTGAAGTTCGTCTTCGCCAGCTGCCAGGACTACGTGGGCCGCTACTACAACACGTGGAGCCGGCTGCTGCAGCTCGACGAGAACCTGGACTTCATCGTCTTCCTCGGCGACTACATCTACGAGACGACAGGCGACCCGGCCTTCCAGTCCACCAACACCCTGCGCAAGGTGAACTTCAGCGAGCCCGACACCGCGCTGGTGCAGAAGAGCGGCATCTTCCAGTACTACGCTGCCGCCTCGCTCTCGAACTACCGGGACCTGTACAAGACGCTGCGCTCGGACCCCGTCATCCAGCGGCTGCACGAGCGCTACCCGTTCATCGTCATGTGGGACGACCACGAGTTCTCCAACGACTGCTGGGGCTCGAACGCCACGTACGAGAACGGGCGCCGCGAGGAGAAGCAGGACACGCGGCGGCGCGAGGCGGAGCAGGCGTTCTTCGAGTACCTGCCGCTGGAGGCCAACCCGGCGGGCTCGGGCGCGGGCGCCATCGACGTGAACAGCGAGCCGAAGTACCCGGACACGCACATCTACCGGGCCTTCGAGTTCGGCAAGCACGTGAAGCTCATCGTCACGGACTACCGCACCCACCGGCCCGACCACCTCATCCCCGAGGACGCCTTCCCCGGCACGGTGGCCATCGATGAGCCGACGCTGACGGCGCTCGGCCTTGCGGGGAACTTCAACTCGGACCTGTTCTCGTACATCAACGTGGACGCGGCGGAGCACTCGCAGCGCAAGGGCGTGCTCCGGCAGGCGTACGTGGCGCTCGCCACGCAGGCGGGGCTGACGCAGCAGGAGGCCGCGGCGAAGGCGGACACCTGGGTGACGGGCAACCTGGCGGTGGCCTACGTCAACCAGGTGCTGGCCGGCGCGGGGGCCGCGGCGCTGCAGGTCGATGCGGCGAACAAGCCCCGGGGCGTGGCCTTCGTGCACATGGGCAAGCTGAACCTGTTCGACGTGCGCGGCGTGCGCAACATCGTGGTGAAGGACACCTACGACTTGTACTCGGCCGTCCGCTACCAGGCCTCGCAGCGCAACAGCGAGAACGTGCTGGGCACCGACCAGGAGGCGTGGTTCAAGGAGCAGCTGAAGGCCACCAACACCTGGAAGGTGATTGTCAGCTCGGTGTCCTTCTCGGCGCTGATCCTGGATCTGCGCACGAAGACGGACATCCCGGACCCGTCGCTGCGCCAGCGCTACTACTTCACGACGGACCAGTGGGACGGCTTCCCGACGAAGAAGAAGGAGCTGCTCACGTACGTGAAGAACAACGCGAGCAACCCGCTCTTCATCTCCGGAGACATCCACGCCTCGTTCGCGTCGGTGGAGGAGGGGGTGCCCACGCTGACGGCTCCGGCCATCTCGTCCAGCTCCATCAAGGAGGAGGCGGCCACGGCGGTGGTGGGCGCGGGCTTCGCGCAGGGCAGCCCCATCTACCGCTACATCGCCCAGGACATCGACCAGACGCTGAAGGCCGCCAACCCGAACCTCGCCTTCACCGACAGCGACAGGCACGGCTTCGTGGTGCTGGAGGTGAGGGCCACGGAGGCGGTGGCGACCTACCACCTCATCCCCAGCAGCGAGGTCCACAAGGACTACTCGCGCAGGTCGGCCAGCGAGCTGTCGGCGCAGTTCACCCGCCAGCAGCTGCGCGTCCAGAACGGCAAGATCACCGCCGGCTGAGGCGCTGGCTCTCGGGAGGCGCGGTCCTCACGCCGCGCCTCCCTCCGAGTCCGGTAACACTCCGCAATAATCGCGTCAGGGGTCCTTAAGGATTTCCTGGCCAGATGGCTCCCGAAGTCCACCGACATGCGCAAGAGGCGCTCGAGCGCCTCCGCCGTCGAAAGGAATCAGGATGAGCCACGAGAAGAGCAGCACTTCCCCGGCGTTCATGACACGCCGAAGGATTCTCCGGAACCTGGGCATGGCCCTGGCGGTCGTCCCCATTGGCAAGCTGATCGCCTGCTCCTCGGACAGCCCCGGCGAGCCAGGAGACGGCACGGACGGGGGTACCAACCCGGATGGTGGGACGAGCTCCGGCGCCTGGGCGACGGGGGGCACGGCGGCGATGGCGGGCAACTACCCGGATCCGTTCGCCTCGGGCATCGGCTCGGTGTGCGCGCTGACGTGCGCGGCGACGCTGGGGCCGTGCTACGCGAACACGCTGGTGCGCAAGGACATCAGCGAGGGCCACGATGGTCTGCCCGTGCGCCTGGCGCTGCTGGTGGTGGACACGGCCTGCAAGCCCATCCAGGGCGCGGCGGTCGACATCTGGCACACGGCGCCGCACGGGCTCTACTCGGGAGAGGACGCCAGCACGTTCTGCACCTCGGGCGATGAGGGGGCCACCTCCGCGCGGTGGTTCCGGGGCGTGCAGACGACGGATGCGAACGGCCGGGTCGACTTCGACACGTGCTTTCCGGGCTGGTACAGCAGCCGGACCATCCACATCCACTTCACGGTCCGCGTCAACGGCAGCGAGTACGTGACGTCGCAGCTGTTCTTCGACGACGCGCTGAACGACGACATCATCGGGACCCAGCCGCTGTACAACACGCGGGGTCAGCGCGACACGACGAACTCGAACGACACGGTCATCTCGGCCAGCGCCGTCGGCGACTACACGCTTCAGACCCAGCGGATGGCGGATGGCGCATTGCTGGCCTGGAAGACGCTGGTCATCCGCTCATCGCTCTCGGACGCGCTGTGCGACGTGCCGGGCGGAAGCGGTGGCGGAGGCGGTGGTCCTCCTCCGGGATTCGATGGCGGCATGCCTCCTCCTCGCGGGGATGGAGGCATGGGTCCCCCGCCGGGCTTCGATGGTGGCCAGGGCTGACGCCGTCGGACCAGCGCCGCCCGCGAGCCGTCAGCGCACGGTGGCCTGACTGAGGGCGCGGTGCACCGCCTCCAGCGCCTTGCGCGCCTCGAGCAGCTCCGCGCGCTCCGCGGTGAGCGCCGCCACCTGCTGGGCCAGCACGTCTCGCTCGCCCCGGAGCGTCTCCACCGCGCGCCGCAGGGAGGCCGCCTCGTCCTTGGCGCCCTCCAGCTCCGTGGCGAGCCGCTCCTCCTCGGAGAGGCTGTCGGCCAGCGCCTTCTTGCCCCGGGCCACCTCCGACTCCAGCTCCGCCCGCTCCGTGCTGGCCGCCTGCAGCGCCTGCCGGGACTCCTGCAGCGACAGCAGCGCCTCGTCCCGCTCGCCCTCCAGCGCCGCCAGCTCGCGCTCCAGGTCGCCCAGGAGCTTCACCCGGGCCTCCATCTCCGCGGACAGCCGCCGCGCCTCGTCCATCCGCAGGCGCGCCTCCTCCGTGGCCTTCTCCGACTGCCGCCGCGCCGCCTCCAGCTCCTGCGTCAGCGACAGGTTGAGCGCCTTCACCCGGTTCAGCTCGCCCTGCAGCGCGTTGATGCGCTCCACCGCGCGCATCCCCGCCTCGGACACCGAGGCCGGCAGCGGCTCCGGGCGCGGGTTCTCCCGCACCGCCTTGAGCCGCTCCTTCAGCCGCTCGCGGCGCGCATCCGGATCCATCTCCTCGTGCGGCGCGGGCGGCGTCTGCACCTCGACCTCCGTCGCGGGAGCATTCCCATGCGCCACCGGCGCAGCCACCGGGGCCGGCGCGGCATGCGCCACCGGCGCCACGGGAGCCACCACCGCGGCCGGCGCGGCCACCTCGGCGGGCGCGGCGAACGCGGAGGCCCCCACCGGCTCGGGCTCCACCGGCGTCACGCGCGGAGCCGCGGCCTCGGCGTTTCCGCCGAAGACCTCATGGTGCACGGCGGCCATCGCATGCGCCTCGGTCTGCGACAGCGGCGAGCGCAGGGCGGCGCTCACGGCCTCGGCGGCGGTGGGACGCGGCGCCCGAGCCCGCTCGATGCGCGCCCGCACCTCGGCCGAGAGGTCGGCGGGAGCAGGCGCGGGAGCCTCGGCAACGGGAGCGGCCTCGGCCGCGGGCTCGGAGGCCTCCATGGGCTCGGCGGTCTCGGGAGTCTCCACGAGCCCCGTCAGCGCACCGAGGCGTACTCGCGGCTTGGCTCGAGACACGTTCTGTTCGAAGGCTTTCTTCATAGGCGGGACAGGGAGCGTGGGAAGAAGAGAGAGAGGAGGTCAGCCGGCCTTCGTGGCCTGGGTGCCGCCCTTGGTCTGAGCGGCGACCATGAGCGGCAGGACGTGGTTGATGAGCGCCTGGATGTCCGTGGCGCCCTTGGAGGTCGGGTCGGCGACGAAGACGGGGCGGCCTTCGCTGGAGGCCTGCGCGAACTTGGTGCACTGCCGGATGATGGTGGGCAGCAGGTACTCGGGGTAGTGCGTCTGCAGCGCCTCGAGCGCCTCCTTCGCCAGCTTGAAGGTGGCGTTGAAGGAGTTCACCACGATGAACACGTGGTCCAGCACGTGCTGCAGGTCCTCCTCCAGGCTCTGCACCGTCTCGAAGAGCAGCTTCAGCCCGTGGAAGGACAGGAAGTCGGCGAGCACCGGGACGAACAGGTCGTTGGCCGCCATCAGCGCGTTGAGGTTGAGCAGTCCGAAGGATGGCGGCGCATCAAAGACGATGACGTCGTACTGGGGCTGTACTTCCTTGAGCGCATTGCGCAGCTTGAACTCGCGGCCCGCCATGGGCATCAGCGCCAGGTCCACCGTGGACATGCTCAGGTTGGACGGCACGAAGTCCAGGTTGGGCAGGCTGGACTTCTGGATGACCTGGGTCATCGGCGCCTTGCGCACCAGCACGTCCTGGAGCGTCTTCGGGAAGTCCTCGCCCTCGTAGCCCAGGCACTTGGTGGCGTGGCCCTGGCTGTCCAGGTCCACCAGCAGCACCGCGTAGCCCAGCTCGGCCAGCCGCCACGCGTAGGAGGTGGACAGGGACGTCTTGCCCGTGCCGCCCTTGAAGTTGAGGAACAGCTGGCGGCGATGGCTGATGACCTCCGGGTACTTCTGGAGCGTGGCGCGCAGCTCCCACAGGTCATCCGGGGTGTAGTCGTCCTTCTTCAGCGCCTCGAAGAGCTCCTTCGAAGACACGCCGAGCATCTCGGCTACCTGCTTGGCGGTGTAGGTCGGAGCTTCCATCGAGAACCCTTCGTTGAACCAGCGGGGCGCGGACCTCGCGTCAGGCCGCGAAGTATTTGTGCCCCCGCCGTATCACAGCCCCCCGGGCAAGCAGGAGCGTCAGCGCCTCCTGGGCCAGCTCCACCGGAGCGGAGAGCGCGGCCGTCAGCTCTCCGAGCGAGCGACCCCGGATGGCCGCGCGGATGTCCGTCATCAGCGACGCGCAGAGCGCCTCCACGGGCGACGGGCCGGGACGCGCCGCGGGGACGCTCGGCTCGGACGCGGGCGGCGCCACGGACGCGGGCCGGGCCCCCATCGCCGCCAGCGCCGCGCGAGCGGAACCCGAGCGCTCGGGCGCGGAGGCCGGAACGGACCGCGCGAGCGTGACGGCCGGGGCGGGAGCCGGCTGCGCCGGTCCGCTCGAGGCCACCGGAGCGGAGGCCGCCTGCACGGGAGCCACGGCCTGCGCCGGAGCCACCGCCTTCGCCGCCACGGCCGGAGCCGGCGAGCGACTCACGGCGGGAGCCTCGGACATGGCCTCCACGGGAGCGCGGCGCGGAGGCGGCGGTGGCGCCAGCGAGGCTCGCACGGGCTGCGTGGGCAGCGCCGCCAGCCGCCGGACTTCCCGCCGACGCTGCGGCTCATCCATCCCCACCACCGCGGAGACGTCGTGGCCGAGGATGCGCGACAGGCTCTGCGCGGCGGCCTTGCGCACGCGGAACTCGCTGTCCAGCAGCGCATCGAGCAGCAGCGTCCGAGCGCCCTCTCCATTGGCGGCGCCCAGCGCCAGCGCTGCCAGGCTGCGCACCTCGGGGTCCGCGTCCTGGATGGCCTCCTCGCCGAGCCGTCGCGCCGCCTCGCCCTCCAGCCCCAGCGCCAGCAGCGACGCACGCCGGCGCACGGCACGGTCCTGGTCCTTCATCGCCTGCGCCAGGTGCGGCGCGGCGTCATCGGGCGCCAGCGAGAGCAGCGCCTTGAGCGCGGCGATGCGGACCTCGGCCACCGGCGAGGCCAGCAGCGGAGAGACGACCGACGCGCCCTGCTCCCGGCACAGCCCCGCGAAGGCCTGGATGAGCGCCACCTGGACGGACGGCTCCGTCTCCGCGTGCAGCGCGGTGGCCAGCGCGGGCGCGGCGGCCGGCTGGGCCAGGGCCTTGAGGCGCTCGGCGGCGCGGATGCGCGCGGAAGGATCGCCCGCGGACAGCTCTCGCACGGAGAAGCCGAACAGCGTCTCGTCCGCGCTGCCCGAGGGCCCCACGTGCCCGGACAGCTCCGCGAGCTGCTGTGGGCTCACGCCGAGCCGGCCCTCGTGGAAGAGCCGCTTCGCCTGCTGCACCACGGGAGACGCGGCCACCACCGAGGCCACCTTGGGCGCCACCGCCATGGCCACCGCGAACGCGGGCGACTGCGTGGGGAACAGCGGCTCGTCCTCGTCCGGCACCGGCGGAGGCGGACGCTCCGAGCTCTGCTTCGCGGCCACCGGCACCGCCGTGGCCCGCGCCGCCGCGGGGGCCTCCACGGCCGTGGGCGCCGCCCCCGGACGGTTCAGCACCTCGCTGCGCAGCTGAGAGATGAAGGACGCCAGGTCGATGCCCAGGTCGTCGCCGTCCGCGTCGTCGCGCACCTGGTCGGCGGTGCGGATGCGGCTGGCGTCGAGCAGCTTGCCCATCAGCTGGGTGCGCTCGTCTCGCAGCGCCAGGTTGACGCGCGCCAGCTCGTCGCGCTCGGCCTGCGAGCGGTTGAAGCGCACCTCCAGCTCCGCCAGCTCCCGCCGCAGGACGATCTCTCGCTGTCCCGTCTCGGACAGCTCGCGCTTGAGCCGCTCGGTCTCCTGCCGGGCGGCCTCCAGCTCATGGTGGAGCTGCTCCGCACGGGCCTCGAAGTAGACGATCTTTTCGAGTGCGCTCTTGAGCAGCGCGTCCGGACGCTCATCACTCACGACCTGAACAGCCCTCCACCGTCAAGGCGCTCAAGGCGCTGGGAGCCACGAGATGGGGTGTCCTCACAGCGCACACCTACATCCCTGTGGCATCGGGGTCCAGACCTTATGTCAGACCCGCATGGCAGGTAAACCCCCGAAATAGTTGGGGCTTTTTTCTGATTGGCCCCCAAGCCCATTGACAACGCCGCCCAGGCCGATTTTTCGGCCCCGGGCGCGAATGGGAGGGGTCTGCCTGCGAGCCTGCGCTCGCCTTCTTGCCCGCCCTGTGAAGCCCCCGGGCCCTACGCACTTCCCGCTACCCTGGAGCCCGGACCCTGGCGATGCGCCGTGAGCGTCCTGCCCGGAGGCGTCGCGCACGGCGAGAGAACCACCGTGAGAGGAGCGCCCACGCACGGCGCACGACGCAACCCGCACGCGCGAGCACGTCGCGCGAGCCACCGTGGCGGGGCTGATCAATTCGTGCGCGCCGATGGGCGCTCGCAATCTCGCCCGGCCTTCCCATCAGGCAGGGTTGATCTTGTCGAATCCGGCGCACAGGTTCCGGGGTGAGAAGTGGCTCCGGAGCCGGAAAATCGGCCTCGGAAGGGTTTCGCGATGGAATGCGTTGATCTTCCACCAAGTTGATCCGGGGCCGAGAAATCGGCTTCGGAACACGTTTCCGACGCCACGGGTTGATCACTCCGCGGGCGGTTCCGGAGCCGAGAAATCGGCCTCGGCGCCTGTTCACGACGGCACAGGTTGAACTGTGCGCGGTGCGTCACCGGGACGGCACAGGGTGTGCGCGTCCGGTGTGCGCGGAAGGTCTCCCCAGGGCGTCTACGAGGATCCTGGGATGTCAGACTCCCTCCGTAATGTCCCTCTCACGCCGCCGCTCACCTCGAGCGACGACTCCCTCGACGACGCGTGTCGCGGCAACGAGGGTCAACGCCCTTCTTCGCAGGTGTCAGCAGCCATGGAACAGCGACTGGCAGGCATCATTGGAGCGTCCGTGCGAGCGGCACGGCAACGCTTGGATCTCACCCAGGCCGACGTAGCTGAGCGCGTCGGCATCGCCACGGAAGTGTACGGACGGCTCGAGCGCGGCCACATGCTGCCCAGCGTGAAGACGCTGCGGCGCTTGTGCCTGGTGCTCAACTGCTCCTCGGACGTGTTGCTCGGAGTCGCCTCGGCGGAGAAGCCGGTGGCGGTGGCCGAGGATCCGCCCGAGTACGGCGAGCGTCCCGAGGTGCGGCGCGTGCTGCGCACGCTGCGGCGGCTCGAGCCGGCTCAGCTGCGGTTGATCAGCCAGGTGGCCGGCGCCATCCACCGCTGAAGCCGCCTGCTTCCTCTCTCGCGAGGGTGGGGAAGCGGCTCCATCGCGCCGGAAGGCTTTCGCTTTTTCGCAACTTCTTGGCGCATGGAAAGAAGCGACCTGGGGCGTCCGGGGCGTACATCGCCCCCATGCGCCCCCCCCATTCAACGTCCCCTTCGCTGGACTTGCCGAGCCTCGCGGTACACGCGCTGTGGTGGGGCTGGTTCCCCGCCTTCGTGTGGAGCTGGGGCCACCTGACGTGGACAGGGCGGCTGGGGATGCTGGTGGCAGGCTGGGCGGTGCTGTTCTGGAACTACGCCGTCCTGCACAACCACATGCACGTGCCCATCGCGAAGCCCTCCGCGCTCAAGTGGGTGGTGTCGCGGACGCTGGGGCTGGCGTGTGGCTTCCCCTACCGGGGCTACTACCTGTTCCACTTCAACCACCACAAGTACAACGACGGCCCGGGGGACTGGGGGCAGCGCCACGTGGGCGAGGGCGCGGCGCACTACGTGCTGCGCAACACGCTGACGCAGTGGTTCTGGCCGTGGGAGCTGGTGGGCAACGTGTGGCGGGCGACGAAGACGCGCACGCAGCGGCTGGAGCTGGTGCTGGACTTCGTGCTGGTGGACGGCACGCTGCTGGGGCTCGTCTTCTGGGAGCCGGCGCTGGGGCTGTCCTTCTGGGGCATGCTGCTGGTGGGGCAGATGTCCATCTTCTGGCTCAACCTGGCCGCGCACTTCGAATCGGACTCCACCCGGAGGGACTCGCTGGGGGTGACGTCCACCTCGAAGTTTTATAACTTCTTCTTCTTCAACGCCGGCTATCACCAGGCCCACCACTTCTGGCCGCAGGTGCCGTGGCAGCAGCTGCCCTCGGCCACGCGGGAGCTGGCGGCGTCGGCGCGCGTTCGTCCGACACTGCAAACCTCGCTCTCTCCGATCAATCCGTTGTTCGTGGCGCGGGTGATCCGGAGCTATTCTGCCGAGCCGTGCGATCGGCAGACGGAGTCGACGATTACCTCCGGGACCCCATCGGCCGTTACCTAGTCGGGGACGGGTTCCTGCACTGGTACGCCTCGGTGGACCTTTGCGGGTTCATCGCGTGGCAGCGGCCGGACGAGCCGTTCATCCGCCGTCTCATCGAGGTGCTGGACGTGGAGCGGACGCCGGAGGCGCCACACCGCTCGCTGGTGGACCTGCGGCGGCTGGAGTCGCCGGACCCCTCGGCCTTCGGGCTCTTCGTGAACTACATGCGGCAGCGGGAGGAGGACTTCGCCACCTCGGTGCAGCGCCAGGCGCTGGTGCGGCCGGAGGGCATCATCGGCGCGGTGGTGGGCGGCTTCTACAGCCTGCTGAGCCCGCGCTACCCCAGCCGGGTGTTCACCGACTCGAGCGAGGCGCTCTCGTGGCTGGGCGTGCAGGAGGCCAAGGCGGCCGCGCTGCAGGCGGAGCTGAACCAGCTGGTGGTGGAGGCCACCGGGCAGTCGCCGCTGCTGTTGCAGCTGCATCGGGTGCTGCGCCCGCGGCTGGTGGAGGCGAGCCTCACGGACACCGCGCGCGAGATGGGCATGTCCGAGCGCACGCTCCAGCGGCGGCTGAAGGAGGCGGGCACGTCCTTCCAGGCGGAGCTGAACGCGGTGCAGGTGCGCACCGCGCAGCAGCTCTTGCTGGAGACGGACATGAAGCTGACGGCGGTGGCCGTGGAGGTGGGCTGCGCCTCGCTGCAGCACTTCAGCAGCCTGTTCCGCAAGCTGGTGGGTGAGTCCCCCAGCACGTGGAGGGATCAGCAGCGCAAGACGTCGCCGGGAGGCTCACCGACGGCCTCGCAGGAGCGGCCCACGGGAGAGTAGGTCCGCTCCGGATGGCCACTCCGCTACGCGAAGGCCTTCTTGGCGGCCGGGCGCTCCACCAGCCGGCCCAGGTAGGCCTGCAGCGCGGGAAACTCCCCGAGCAGTCCCAGCTTGCTGGCCACCAGGAGCACACCGCCCATCACCACGTCGGCGCCGGAGAACTTGTTGCCGACGAGGAACTCGCGGCCCTTCAGGTGCGCCTCGACGACGGCGGCGGTGACCTTGAAGCGCTTGGTGGCGTTCTCGACGACGGCCGGAGAGCGCTGGGCCTCGGGCAGGACATGGCTGTGCACGAAAGCGGCGGAGGCGTGCGGATCCATCTCCGTCATGGCGTAGAGGATCCACTGATAGTACTGGGCGCGCTCCAGGGTCCCCACCGCGGGAGCGAACCCCTTCTCCGGGAACTTGTCGGCCAGGTGCATCACGATGGCCGCCGACTCGATGATCGTCTGCCCCTCGTCCACGAGGGCGGGCACCACGCCCAGCGGGTGCACCTGCAGGTAGGCGGGCTGCTTCTGCTCGCCCTTCATGAGGTTCACCACCGCCCCCTCATAGGGCACGGCGAGCTCCTCGAGCATCCAGCGAGCACGCAACCCTCGGGTCTGCGGAAAGTAATAGAGCTTCATTTGGATCTCCCGGGTGATCAGCGGCGGAGGCGCCGCGACTGGCCCAGACGGATGCCGTCGGGCGCCCGCTTCTTCGCCGCTGTCGCGCCCGCAGGCAAGATCGGATCGGGGCAGACCGAGCGCAACCGGCAGCCGCGACACTCCGCGCCGCTCCACACGGCCTCGTACAGCGCGGTGACTCGGTCGATGACGTCGAAGTCCTCGGTGACGAAGCCCAGCTCGAAGTTGCGCGTGTCCTCGCCCTTGGCGCCCAGGCCCGCGCCCGTGAGGTTGGCGCTGCCCAGGTAGGCCCAGGCCCCGTCCACCACCACCGCCTTGAAGTGCACGCGCGGGCAGACCTTCAGCTCCAGCCCTCCGCGCACCAGCCGCTCGCTCGCGTCGAAGGCCTCTCGGAACGGGCGGCTGGGCAGCTCCGCGTGCAACAGCCGCAGCGCCACGCCGCGCGAGGCCAGCGCGTCGAACAGCTCCAGCACCGGAGCAAAGCGCCCGCCCTGCTCCACGAACATCGCCTTCACGTTGGCCGTGGCGATCCACACCGACTCGCGCGCGTGCGCCAGCTTGCCCAGCACCACCTCGCGATAGAGCGCACGGCCCTGGAGCAGCTCTGCCTGGAGGCTTCGCATCATGGACCCACACTATCGCACATCTACCCCATACCGCGAGTCCCAGCGTCCCGGCGAGAAATGACCGAGGGTCATTGACAACTGACTTCGAGTCACTTACTAATGACCCATGGTCAGCAACGGAGCGGCGAAGGGGAAGCGGGCCCTGCCTCAGCGGGCGCGCAAGGACGAGGACAAGGAGGCGCGGCGGCAGCTCATCCTGGAGGAGGCGCTGGCGCTCTACACGGCCACCTCGTACGGCGAGGTGAAGATGGCGGACGTGGCGGAGCGGGCCCGGCTCGCCAAGGGGACGGTGTTCCTCTACTTCCCGACGAAGGAGGCGCTGTTCCTGGCGCTGCTGGAGGACCTGCTCTTCGCGTGGTTCGAGACGCTGGAGGAGCGGCTGAGCGCCGGTGAGGGGCGGTGGACGGGGGCGCGGGTGGCGCGCACGGTGGCCGAGTCGCTGGAGGGGCAGGAGACGCTGACGCGGCTGCTGGCGCTGCTGCAGACGGTGCTGGAGCAGAACGTCACGGTGGAGCAGGTGCGAGGCTTCAAGGAGCGGCTGCTGGAGGCCATGGCTCGGGCGGGGGCGCTGGTGGAGCAGCGGCTGGCGTTCCTGAAGCCGGGCGAGGGCGGACGCTTCTTCATCCACCTGCACGCGCTGGTGACGGGGCTGCGGCAGATGGCGGACGTGTCCCCGGTGACGCGCGAGGTGCTGGAGCTGCCGCACATGGCGCCGCTGCGCGTGGACTTCACGCAGGAGCTGACGGACGCGCTGACGACGCTGCTGCGCGGGCTCGAGACCCGCTGACTTTTCTGTTTCACGGCTTCACGCAAGGAGACTCCCATGACGACGCAGACGCAGAAGCAGACGGCCCTCATCACCGGTGCCTCGAGTGGCATCGGCCTGGACTTCGCCCGGCTGTTCGCCGAGGGCGGCTATGACGTGGTGCTGGTGGCGCGCACGGAGTCCAGGCTGAAGGCACTGGCGGACGAGCTGACCGCGAAGCACGGTGTGCGCGCGCGGGTGGTGGCGGCGGACCTGTCGGATCCGGCGGCCGTGCGGCAGCTGATGGAGCGACTGAAGGCGGAGGATGTGCGGGTGGACGTGCTCGTCAACAACGCGGGCTACGGGAGCTACGGGCCGTTCGCGGAGACGGACCTGGACTCGGAGCTGAGGATGATCCAGGTGAACATCTCGGCGCTGACGGCGCTGACGAAGGCGGTGCTGCCGGGGATGCTGGCGCGTCGGAGCGGGCGCATCCTCAACGTGGCCTCCACGGCGGCGTTCCAGCCGGGGCCGCTGATGGCGGTGTACTACGCGACGAAGGCATACGTGCTCTCGTTCTCGGAGGCGCTGGCCAACGAGACGCGAGGCACGGGTGTCTCGGTCACCTGCCTGTGCCCGGGCCCGACGAAGACGGGCTTCCAGGAACAGGCGAAGATGGAAGAGTCCAAGCTGGTGAAGGGCAAGGACATCATGGACTCGATGACGGTGGCGCGCGTCGGCTACGAGGCGATGCAGCGGGGGCAGGCCGTCATCATCCCGGGCTTCATGAACAAGATGCTGGCGCAGGGCGCGCGCTTCCTGCCGCGCAGCACGATCACGAGCATCGTGCGCAAGGTGCAGGACCGCGCCCAGGCCTGAGCGGCTCAGCGGTGAGCGGACGCCCCGGAGGCCAGTCGCGCCACGAGGGCCTCGCGGTCTTTCAGGAACCAGAGGTGTGCGCCCTGGTTCGCCTCGTAGACGAAGCCGCGGAGCGCCTTGCTGTTCTCCACCTGGGCGGAGATGTCGCCGAGGATGGCCAGGCGCAGGCGGTAGTTGACGAACTTCTGGACGAGATCGCCAGCCAGGCCCGTGGCGAGCTTGAAGAAGGTCTCCTCGAGACGCGCGGTGGGGATGGCGATCAGGTCGACCTGATGCTCCCAGGCGAGGCTGATGAGCTCGGAGGCGTCGCGGACCTGGGGCCCTTCCGCCTGCAGCTCGAGGATGCGGACTCCGTGAAGTTCCAGCGTCTGAGCGCTCATGTGCGTGTCCTCTTCGGGTCGTTCGATTCGGGTCATGTCTCGCTGTCGAGATAGGCGGAGACGAGCTGGAGCAGCCGCGTGTTGGCGGCGAGGGAGCCGCTCAGGATGAGCTTCAAGCGAGCGCGCTCGGGGTCGTAGATCGTGTCGACGCGCAGCGGGGGCTCGCTGGAGTCGCGGCTGTTGGCGACGGCGATCAGTCCGTTGGCGATGCGCATGGCGGCCTGGGGAGAGATGGCGTCGATCTCGACGATGCTGGAGACGTCCACGTGGCGCTGGCGGCGCACGGGCTCGGGCGTCGAGAGGGGGCGACCCGTGAGTGCCTCGAGGTCCTCGCGAGCGATCCGGTACTGCTTGCCGATGCGCGTGGCCTTCAGCCGCCCTTCGCGGACATAGGCCCGGATCGTGCGGACATGCAGCCCCAGAAGGTCCGCGACCTGCTCGGCGGTGTAGAGGTCCTGGGGCATGGGCTCCATGATGCCCTGGACTGACCTATTCGTCCATGAACCCTGACAGGATAGGGAAGAATAGGGACTTTTTGGGCAGTGCGCATTCAGTGAGAAGCATCCAGCGAAAGGGGCGCCTCTCGCAGCGAGCTCTCTCTAAGGAGGGGACTACCGCTTGGCTCGGGACCTGGAAGCCTTGGTGCTCCGGCTCGGGCCGGCAGCCTTGCGAGCTACGGGCCTTGCGGGAGGCTCGTTCGTGAAGAGGTCCTGCACGGACTCGGCCGTCACTGCCTTGCGCAGCCAGAGCTTGAGTTGCTCCTGCTCCGTGCAGGCCAGGATCTGCGCGCGGGAGGCGTCATCCACTTCGATGCCTCGGGCGTCGAGCACCTCGAGCAAGGCAACCTGCTCACCCTCGTGACGCCCCTCCTCACGTCCCTTCAGGAGTCCCTCCTGGAGGCCCTGGGCCACATACTTGCGCGCGAACTCGCTCTGGTACTGGTAGGTGCCACTTCCCATCAGCGCCTCCAAGGCTCTTCGGGCCGCCTCGCCCAGCGAGGACATAGCCAGGTCAACGTAAAGGCGGACTCGCTCGGCTTCAAGCCCCACCACCGCCGCCATCACTGTCCTGGCGATGCTCGTTCCTACCTGTGGGCTGCGCATGCGCTGCGTTCACTCCACCCGTGTGCGCAACGCTGCTGCGAGCATCTCCTCGAAGGTGGCAAACACCTCGTGCCGATCCAGAGACACACGATCGATCACGCTGAATTCCCTTGCCTGGGCCTCGTAGACGTACAGGTACATATCCGAGTCGCCAAGCACGAGGAACCGCTTCATCCGGTCGTTATCACGGTAGCCCAGGTTCGACTCGACGAACCCCTCAATGAACCGATCCTCGTGCCCAACGATGGGAACGGTGGTGCACGAGTAGATGACAAGGCCATCCCAATCCAGCCCATTGTGGAGCGACAGGAACTCCGCGTAGCCCGGAGGGAGCTCCGCGCCGAGTTGCTCACGCGCTCGGAGCTGGAGGTCAGCGACTGACTCCGGTTCGCAAGGAGACTGCAAACCTTCGCCGTACTTGCGGGCACTGACCGCAATCTGCTCCAGGAACGGCTTGTAGGCATCTGCACCGGAAATGGAAGACATGATTGTCATGAAACATCAGGGTGGATAAATGAAGCCGTCAACCACGGGGAAGTCCACCAACCTGCTCTGCCCTGCGTCGAGCCCTCCTGTCAACTCACCCTGCGCGTTCGTCAGCACCTTGTGGTAGGGGTGGTTCTTGATCAGCACCAGGTTGTCGAAATCATTGGTGCCACCGTCATCGAGCGGCAGCTTGTGGTGCACCTGATAACCCGAGGGTATTCTTCCGTCTCCAAGCTTGGCAATATCAACGTCACTCAGACCTGCCTTCTTGAGCTGCGCGACCTTTTCGGAAGATCCAGCGAGGCTCTTGGCGAAGTTGCGTCGAACAGACGAATCGAACTTGTTTCTGAGCTGCTCGGCGTCGACGGGATCCCGCTTCACGTAGTTGATCTTCTGCGTATATACGCCCGGAAGCTCGACAGGGGTCTTATCGAGCTTGCCAACGTACGATTGCTGTTGTGGATGCCTGGCAGGGGGTGGCTCTGGAGGGCGTGGCGGAGCGTTCGACCTGAGAACGGGCCCTCCCGAGCCCGGTGCGCCCGCTGCGGACGAGGGCTTGATCTGGGCTCTGCGGGTCAGCAGGGCCACAACCACCTCCACGCCCAGCAAGACGAAGGCTCGAACCAGCTTCTCGGATGCGCGCCGCAGGTCGAAGTCTCTCCTGGCGTTGATGACGTCGTAGCCAAACTCCACCAGGTCCGCGAGACCTTGCACGCCCTGCGCGCCTATCGAGACATAGGCAACCCCAACCAGGATGACATCAACGACTTCACCCACCCCGAAGAAGTGCGAGGCGGCCCAGACCACCAGGACGCTTGCGGCAATGGCCAGATTCTCCGGGCTGAGCAGCTCGCTCAACGCGCGCTTGAACTCGATTGCCAGGCTGGGAGAGGAGAGCGCGTACTCAATCGTCCTCCGTAGCTTCTGCGTGTTGTCCATCTGGGAGATAGGGTCGACGCCAGCTCCCGCGTTCGGGACAACCCCTGTGACACACCGTGGCCCTGACTGGAGGGGTGTGAGTGTCCTGGCTTTGTTGAAGAACCCATTGTCGTCAGAAGAAGACATGCCAGCCAACCTCACACCGTCAGGAGCGCCATAGGTGTCGGCGCAAGGTATGAGAGGTCGTCACCCAAGGCCGTACCACCACGGTGGTATGTCTTTGCGAAGCGGGCGTGCCCTGATGTCGCGGACACGAGGGCTCTCAGCTCTGCCCATGCCAGCAGAACCTACTACGGCGCGGATTTCTCCGTGGGGCCGGAGGTCGGTACGCGCGTACGCCCACGCGGGAGGATGGGAATGTAGCAGGTGCCCTTGATCAGCTGTCCGCTCAGCGCTTCACACTCTTCGAGCCCCCGTACCTCCAGCACCCAGCAGCCCCCGTTGAGCGCTACCTGCTGCTTGTGCGGGCATCGTCCCTTCGCATCGGGCACCGCCTGCCCCGGCAGAGGTTCGGGCAGAGCCTCCTCGGTCATCATCTGCGGAACAGGAGAGTCGGGAGCTTCCTCCATGGACGTGGCCGCCGCAGCCTCGCCAAGCCCTGCGGTACCTGCGTCCTGCGGCCCCGCCTCCAGGACCTCCACTCGCGAGGCGCCGGGCTCCTCCACAGGCTCATCGGAAGCGAGCCACGACACCCACGCCGTCAGCGCCAGGAACACCGCTGCCGCCGAGAGCCAGGGCCGCACGCTCTCGCGGGGTCGAGCGGGAGCTGACTCCTTGGGAACAGGCGCTTGTGCTTCGGCTGGTACCTCCACAGGGACCGGCAGTCGGCGCTCCGGGGAAGAGCGCGCGGCCTGCTCCAGCGCCTCGGCGAGCTGCGCCGCGGTTCCGCGCTGCTCGGGGCGCACCGAGAGCATGCGCAGGATGAGGTCGCGCAGCCGTGGCTCCACTCGGCGCAACGAGGCAGGGGGAAGCACCGCATCCAGGTGCCAGGTGCCCTGCTCATCCCTCCAGGGCACGGCGAAGTCCGGGTACTCGCCGGTGACGAGCCGGCAAGCCGTCACTCCCAGCGCATACACATCATCCGCCGGCCCGGCGAGATACCGGGCCGTCTCGTCGCGAAAGAAGCGCACCTCGAACAGCATCGCCTCCGGAGAGCGGTAGGCCGGAGTGCCCGGCTGAACGGTGGGCGGAGTGAGCGTGGCAGTGCCCGGAAAGAGCCCCGTGCCGAAGTCGGTGAGCATGGCCCGACCATCCGCGAGCCGCACCAGGACATTGCCCCCCTTCACGTCGCGGTGAATGGCACCGTAGGAATGAAGCGCCGCGAGCGCCCCCGCGAGCTGGGCCAGCATCTCGAGCACCTGCTGCGAGGTGAGTGGCCACTCCCGAACCCACTCATACAGGGGCACGCCCTCCACCCACTCCATCGCGACATAGGGGTAGCTCGAGCCATCGGAGTCCTGCCACGTCCCGGATTCCACCAGGCGCGGGACACTTGGGTGGCGCGTGCGAGAGAGCAGCTCCACCTCGCGCGGGAAGCGAGGGTCCTTCGGGAAGACGGCCAGCTTGAGCGCGACGGGAGGAGCATCCGCGACGTCCACCGGCACCGCACGGTAGACGGCACCATGGACGCCACGGCCCGCCCAGGCCACCACACGCCAGCCCCCCACCACCGTGCCTGGGAGGAGCAATGCCGGGGGCGGAGTGGAATCGAACGCGCTCTGCATCGGGGCCTCGCGAAGGTGGAGGGGTCTGCTCCCGCACTCACGCATACCCTACTCCACAAGTAGGCCCACGTCAGCGAGACGCAACTGGCAGGGGACCTCTTGGAAGGCGCGGAGTGGGCTCTCCTCTCCGCTGGGCAAGAGCACCAGCATCGTCCTCAACGGCCAGAACCGCGTCCAGGATTGAGGCGGCGGCCCCACTGTCGCTGGACTTCAGGCGGCGAGAGAGCCGAAGGTCTCGGCCGGAAGGATACGGAGTTGGCTGGTGGCGGGATCTGTCCAGCGCCAGCCCAGCCAACGCCAGGCTTCGGCGGAAGCATGGAGGATGCGCCCGTGGCCTCCGTCGATAGACGCGGTCTGTCCTTCCGGAAGTTGGAGGCCAGACCAAAGACATTGGCCTGAGGCGACGTCCCACACCTTCATGGCTCCGTCATCGGAGCCCGAGATGACACGGTGGCCGTCCGGACTCCACGCGCACGCGTTGACCGGACCGCCATGTCCGGAGAGGGTGAGCAGACGCTCTCCGGACACGGCGTCCCACACCTTCAAGGCTCCGTCCCAGGCTCCCGAGAGGACGCGCTGGCCGTCCGGACTCCACGCGCACGCGTTGACCGGACCGCCATGTCCGGAGAGGGTGAGCAGGCATTCTCCGGACGCGGCGTCCCACACCTTCATGGCTCTGTCCCGGCCCCCCGAGAGGACGCGCTGGCTGTCCGGACTCCACGCGCACGCACTAACCCAAGCGCCAACTCCGAAGAGGGTAAGCAGGCATTCTCCGGACGCGGCGTCCCACACCTTCATGGCTCCGTCACCGGAGCCCGAGAGGACGCGCTGGCCGTCCGGACTCCACGCGCATGCGGTGACCGAGCCGAAATGTCTGGAGAGGGTGAGCAGGCATTCTCCGGACGCGGCGTCCCACACCTTCATGGCTCCGTCCCGGCCCCCCGAGAGGACGCGCTGGCCGTCCGGACTCCACGCGCACGCGGTGATCGGGCCGCCATGTCCGGAGAGGGTGAGCAGGCACTCTCCGGACGCGGCGTCCCACACCTTCATGGCTCTGTCGCTGGAGCCCGAGAGGACGCGCTGGCCGTCCGGACTCCACGCGCACGCGTTGACCGAGCCGCTATGTCCGGAGAGGGTGAGCAGGCATTCTCCGGACGCGGCGTCCCACACCTTCATGGCTCTGTCCCAGGCTCCCGAGAGGACGCGCTGGCTATCCGGACTCCACGCGCACGCGGTGACCCGGCCGCCATGTCCAGAGAGGGTGAGCAGGCATTCTCCGGACGCGGCGTCCCACACTTTTATGGCCCCGTCCCAGGCTCCCGAGAGGACGCGCTGGCCGTCCGGACTCCACGCGCATGTATCAACCCAAGCGCCATGTCCGGAGAGGGTAAGCAGGCATTCTCCGGACGCGGCGTCCCACACCTTCATGGCTCCGTCATCGGAGCCCGAGAGGACGCGCTGGCCGTCCGGACTCCACGCGCACGCGTTGACCTCTCCGCCATGTCCGGAGAGGGTGAGCAGGCACTCTCCGGACGCGGCGTCCCACACCTTCATGGCTCTGTCACTGGAGCCCGAGAGGACGCACTGGCCGTCCGGACTCCACGCGCAGGCGTTGACCGGGCCGCCATGTCCGGAGAGGGTGAGCAGGCATTCTCCGGACGCGGCGTCCCACACCTTCATGGCTCTGTCATCGGAGCCCGAGAGGACGCGCTGGCCGTCCGGACTCCACGCGCAGGCGGTAACCCTGCTGGAATGTCCACTCGAGGGTACCAAACTCACAGTACTGGCCTGCGCCAGGGGACTCTCCTGGCGGTCCTTGACATGAGTGGCGTGGCGTTCCCAGCCTTCCGGCAAAATGGCCCCCGTGAGGCTCACCCAGATCCACTGGCAGCCGTCAACCTGCGCCCCTCGTAGATCCGCGCCTACCAACGATCCCTCCCTCCACTTGAGCCCTCGGAGGTCAGCCCCTTGAGCTCGCGCACGAGATGCTCTTACGTTCAAGAACAGCGCTTGTCGGGCTCTCATCGATGTGAGATCCGCGTCCCCAAGCTCCACATGCTCGAGCCGCGCGCGGTTGAGGCGCACGGTGGAGAGGTCGGCCCTGCGTAGGTTCAGCGGCTGGGTTGGTCCGCCACCGCAGATGTGCCATTCATCCAGGTTCGCTCCGGCCAGCTTCACCCTGGTGGGAGCGGGCACTGGAGCCCCCTGGCGGAGAGCGTTCACCCAGTAGGCAAACGCGAGCACGGCGGCGCGGAGGTTCTCTCCGCCGAGAATGGACTCCATCGCGCGCAGGGCCACCGTGAGTTGGGGCTCAAGGGCCAAGATCTGACCAAGGAAGTCCAACGTCTCCCGAGAGACCATTGGAAGGTCCCAACGGTCCACCTTACCCTCAATCAGAGCACGCTCGAGATGGGCGGCGAGGAAGTACTCCTGCAGCGACGTATGGGCGAAGCGGAAATGCTTCTCCTCCGTGGTGGGCCGCAGGACGAAGGTGGCAGTGCGTAGATCCTCCTTCAGGACCGTGCGGTCCTTGTTCTTGTAGATCTCGGTGAGGCTGGGACTCGCGGCGAGATACTCGTCGAGCCATGACTCAAGCCGATCTACGTCCCACTGCTTTGTCCCATCCCGCCAGAGTGCCGCAGCGAGCTCTTCCATGAGCCGACGCTTGTGGCCAGCCTCGATCTGGTGCTTCCCGTCATCCCGATTCAGCCAGGAGCGGACGACGAGCTCATACAGCCGCGCGGCATTCACCTTCTCGCCCCGAGCCCGGAGTTCCTCCAGTTCACCAAGGTGGCCACTGATGAGGGTGAGCAGGTAGGGCCGCTCCGCGAGATCCCGGAGATTGTGGATCGAGGCAATGACCTCGAACGCTTCAGCCCCACGCTCAGGGTCGCTGCCGAGAAAATCCGCCAGGTAGTCTCGGATCTGCTCCTCCGTGAACGGCAGGAGGCAGAGGGCCGGAAACTGCTTGCGATCGAAGCCCTCGCGGTCCTCGCCCACGAGCATCGAGTTCTGGCTCCACACATCGGGGAAGTAGTGGGATCGGCAGGAGACGAGGAGCTTGCCCCGGCGTTTTCCAGTGGGCAGGGTGTCTCTGCTCCTCGCGGCATCCGGCAGCACGGCCCACAGCGTACGGATGAAGGCGCGGGCGCGGTCGGGTGGAAGATGGACGATCTTCTCGTCCAGACCATCGAAGAGGATGAACGCGCCTTCCTCCTGAACGAGCCGCAGCACGTCCTGGGCAGTGATGGTGCGGTCTCGCACCTCCCAGCTCCGCTGGATCACCCCGGAGAGGAGCTGCTCGATGGTGGGGACGCTCTCCTTGTCGTGGGCCTCACTGACGTAGTCACGGAGATCCACGTAGATAGGGAGCGGGAGACTCGGTCTGGCCCTGCGTTCCTTGAGCAGGTGGCGTGTGAACTGCTTCAGGGTGGTGGTCTTGCCGATGCCATACTCCCCAAGCAACGCGAAGAACGGCGATGAGTCGGGATTGCTGGCCCAGGACTCGAGTTCCTCGAGCGCGTCACGTGCCTGGACGTGAGCTGAGGAATCGGACCTTCCAGCCGCGATCCGCTCGAGTTCCCCCAAGGCGATCCTATGGCCCCGGGTGCGCTGGAAGTGGTCAGTCTCTTCCGGCACCGGGACATGCGCTGCAAGCGCATCCGCAGTGCCTGCGTCGGTCCCCCGCGGCGCCGAGGGCGGCCAGGAGGGAGGAGGAGAACCGAAGAAGGCGTCAAGGCGCTTCTCGATGGCTAGGTAGAGCTTGTAGACGAACTCGCGGCGCCTGGCGCCCGCCGGCATCTGGTCATAGTAGCGCCCCTGGGTCCGATCGCTCTGGAACAAGAAGACCTGGTGTTCTCCGAGCCCCTTCAGGTCATGCCTGTCGAACGACACCTGCACCAGCCCCACGGGGAGGACGGGCTTGATCTTCGGGTTGTCCGGCGCTCCCACGAAGTGGGGCAGTTCCTTCTCCCCGATGAACTTGCTCGCGAAGAAGGCCGGACTGATCAACATCAGTCCGAAGTCGCAAGCCTTGATGGCCTTCTCGATGCTCTCCTTCCAGCGCTCGCCCAGCAGGATGTCACGGTCGATCCAGGGGATGAGCACATAGCGAGCCGAGGCAGCGAAGTGGGTGCTCAGTTCCTTCACGAGCGCCTCGACGAGCAACCTGTTGTCGTGGGCGTAGGAGACGAAGAAGCGGACGGCTTGCTTTCCCGAGGCCATGGCCGTCCCGGTGGTCGCAATCCCCTGGGCGGGCACCAACGGCTTGCCCTCGATGTCGGCCGTCACCTGGTCGGAGTACCGCTCCGCCTGCTTCACGGCGGGATCCGGCCCGGTGAACCAGCAGGAGCGCTCCTCCGGCGGGTTCTTCTTCTTCATGTCCACGTGGAAGCGGAGCCCGAGATCGGCTCGCCCCTCTCCCTGCGAAGCATCGTTGAGCCGCTTGCGAAAGGAGGTCAGGGCCGTCTGCGCCTTGCGAACCTCCTCGCCCGGGAAGAGCACCTTGAGGCAGTCGGACAGCCGGATGCGCTCCGTGACGGCGAGCCCCAGCAACTTGTCGAGCCGTTCCCGGTCCGACTTGCCGAGTTCCTCCCGCAGGGGGCCAGCGGCCGCACGCAGGGCTTCACCGTAGAGGGGGGTGTTCGCGAGCATGGAGAGCAAAGTACCCGAAACCCGGGGACAAGCAAGAGGGGATATAACGATTTTGACGATTTCTTGATGATTTCATCCTCCCACGGCTTCACCGTATGGGATGCCAGTTCCCCCACACGCACTATGATGAGGACATGAAGTTCACTCAGGAGGAGTTCGTTCGACTGAGAGCCCGCATCGCGGCGCTCGATCCGCTCCTGGTGGCCGCCTCGGACGAGGTGGACCGCACGCTGCTGGAGTGGGCTCGGAGCCTGTCTCCCCTGGAGCGACTCTCCGCCGCCAGCCGTGCCTCCGAGGCACTCCACAGGTTCCAGGTTCAGCGCTCACCCAAGGCAGGCTGATCTCCGGGTGCTGATCGAAGCGCTGGTCGGGGCGGGAGTAGAGTTCATCGTGGTCGGTGGTGGAGCGGCCGTCCTTCGAGCGAGAGGTCGGCAACCACAAGCTTCGCCCGTTCCCATCCCGCTGACGCTCCTCGCGGAGCGCGCCTCGGAGCCTGACGACGGCTCGACGTGAACAGGGCGGCTCAC
Organism: Hyalangium gracile; assembly: GCF_020103725.1. NCBI lineage: Bacteria > Pseudomonadati > Myxococcota > Myxococcia > Myxococcales > Archangiaceae > Hyalangium > Hyalangium gracile. The sequence goes on from NZ_JAHXBG010000019.1 coordinate 102,649, forward strand.
GCCCCTGAGGGGTAGCGCTTCTTCATGTCCGTGACCGTGTTCTTGATGATCTTGCTCAAGGTCGGGACATCCACGTCATCGAGCGTGTTGATGTAGAGGCACCCCTTGCCCGTCTTGTGCTTGCCCAGCTTGCCGAGGAGCTCTTTGTAATCCTCGAAGCCCGGCATGATGTAGAGCGTAAGGTTCGCCTTTCGCGGCGAGAACCCCACGAGGCACATGTCGCCCTCGTGGCCACTGTCGTACGTGTAGTGGTAGGTCCCGAACCCCACGATGCTGGAGCCCCACATCTTCGGCTCGAGCTTCGTCACCTTCTTCATCAGCTCGCACAGGGCGATCGCATCCTGCCGCTTCTTCTCGGGGGCGACCTCAGCCAGAAAATCCTCGACGCTGGCCTCCGTCTTCTTCGTCTTGAGCTCGGCCTTCTTCTTCGCCTTGGGCTCAGCCTTCTTCTTCGTCTTGGACTCGGCCACGCGCGCTCCTTCCGAAGGGTTGGGGATTCCCCCTCTAGCATTTTTTCGAGAGGGGCTGGCCTGAGCCGCTGCCCCCCCTGCTCCCGGGCGTGCGCCAGGACAACATCCTCCCTCCGCCACACGATGGGCGGCCCCTCACGCGCGGTTTTCTTCCAAAGGAGGACGGGAGCCGACGGAAGGGACTTGCCGTCCTCCCGAGTCGTTGGCTCAAGTAGGCTGCTCGCACGGGAAGACGGGGGCCCCTCGCCGCGTTGAGGGGGCCCGAACAGGAGAGCTGGCCATGCGCCTCGTGAGGACCACGGACGAAGTGTCGGGAGCGCAGCGTCCGCTGCAGGAAGCCTTCTCGCGCCTGCAGGCACGTCGCTGGGAGCAGGCCCAGACGACCGCCAGGGAGCGGCTCGCGCGGCTGGAGCGACTCAAGGCCAACATCCTCGCCCGCCGACAGGCCCTCGCCGACGCCCTCTACGCCGACTTCCGCAAGCCCCAGGCCGAGGCCGAGAGCACCGAGGTGCTGCCCGTCCTCATGGAGCTGGCGCACACCCTGAAGCACCTGAAGTCGTGGATGAAGCCGCGGCGCATGGAGACGCCCCTGCTGCTCGCGGGCACCACCAGCGAGGTGCGCTACGAGCCCAAGGGCGTCGTGCTCGTCGTTGCCCCGTGGAACTACCCCTTCGCCCTGGCCATCGCCCCGCTGCTCACGGCGGTGGCCGCCGGCAACTGCGTCATGCTCAAGCCCAGCGAGAAGACGCCGCACACCGCCGCCTTCCTCGACGAGCTCGTACGCGACACATTCGACCCCGCCGAGGTGGCCGTCATCCAGGGCGGCCCCGACGTGGGCGAGGCCCTGCTCCAGCTGCCCTTCGATCACTTCTTCTTCACCGGCGGGCCACGCGTGGGCCAGAAGGTCATGGCCGCGGCGGCGCGACACCTGGCCGGCGTGACGCTGGAGCTGGGCGGCAAGTCCCCCGTGGTGGTGGATGCCACGGCGGACGTGAAGGCGGCCGCCGAGCGCGTCATCTGGGGCAAGTTCCTCAACGCCGGACAGACCTGCATCGCGCCGGACTACGTCTTCGTGCACGCCTCGCGCGAGGAGGCGTTCCTCGCCGCCACGAAGGAGGCGCTGGAGCGCTTCTACGGAAAGACGGAGGAGGCGCGGCGGGCGAGCCCCGACCTGTGCCGCCTGGTGGATGACTCGGCCTTCTCGCGCGTGTGCCGCCTGCTCGACCGGACGGTGGCATCGGGCGGCCGGGTGGTGGCCGGCGGCGTGGTGGACTTGGACAGCCGCTACATCGCGCCCACTGTGCTGGCGGACGTCTCGACGGAAGCTCCGGTGATGGAGGAGGAGATCTTCGGCCCCGTGCTGCCCGTGCTGCGCTACGAGCAGCTCGAGACCGTGGTGGAGACCATCCGCGCGGGCGGCAAGCCCCTGGCCATGTACATCTTCAGCCAGGACGAGGACACGGTGGAGCGGCTGCTGCGGCAGACGTCCGCGGGCGGCACGGTGGTCAACAACGTGGTGCTCCACTTCGTGAACCCCGCCCTCCCCTTCGGCGGCGTGGGCCAGAGTGGCGTCGGCGCCTACCACGGCGAGGTGGGCTTCCGGGAGCTGAGCCACGCCCGCGCCGTGCTGCGCCAGGGGCGCGCGTCGCTGGCGCAGTTCTTCTTCCCGCCGTACACGGGCAAGGCGAAGCAGCTGGCCCGACTCGCGAGCAAGCTCTTCGAGTAGCCCTGGAGCACCCGAGGCGGCGGGTGCCACGGAACGCTCACGCAACCCGCCGGATCGCGCCATGGAGTGCCCTCCGTGCTGACCATCGACCCACACCCCCTGCTGGACGCCCTGGCCTTCACCACCACCCTGCCAGGGCCGCTGTCCTCCCTCCCCTCTCCCGACTGGCTCCAGGCGCTCCTGAAGCCGGACGCCCCCGCGCCCCTCTCGAGCGATGACGCCGTGCGCGGCGTCGTGAGAGACCTGCTCCGCCACGGCGGCTACAAGCCCACCGGTCGGGGCAAGCCCGCCTCGGAGTACCTCGTGCGCGCGGCGGGAGATGGCTCGCTGGGCTCCATCAACGCCGCGGTGGACGCGTGCAACGCCGTCTCGCTCCACAGCGGCCTGCCCATCAGCGTGGTGGACCTGGACCGCGCCAGGGCGCCCTTCCGCGTGGGCATCGCCCCCGAGGGCGCGCAGTACGTCTTCAACGCCTCCGGGCAGACCATCGACGTGGCGGGGCTGCTGTGCCTCTTCGACGCCGAAGGCCCGTGCGCCAACGCCGTGAAGGACGCGCAGCGCACGAAGACGAACGCGGACACCCGCCGCACCCTCACCATCCTCTGGGGCGCCAAGGCGCTGGGGGACAGGACCGCGCGCGCCTTCGCCTGGTACCGCGAGCTGCTCGAGCGGCTAGGCACCACCGTGGAGCGGCTTCCCTGAGCTCGCCGGACCTGGAGCTGCTGCTCGCCGACGGCGCCCGGGCCCTCTCCGCGGCCTGGGGTCGCCCGGTGCTGCTCACCGCTCCAGAGGTGCTCCGCACCGAGTCGCGCAGCGTCGTCGTCCGAGCCCGGGTCGTCGGTGGCGGCAACGTGCCGAACGTCGTGCTCAAGCACTTCCGGGACGATCCAGTCCTCGGCCTGGACGACTGGGCCGGCCTCGTGTTCCTCCAGCAGCGAGGCCTGCGCATCGGCCCCCGCTTCCTCGCCGGCAGCGAGGAGGCGCGTCTCTTCGTCATGGAGGACCTGGGCCGGGGCCACACCCTCGAGAGCCTCTTCCAGGGCCAGGACGAGCGCATGGCCAGCGGAGCGCTGCTGGCCATCGTGCGGCTCACGGCCCTGATGCACATCCGCACCCTGAGCGCGCAGGCGGACTATGACGCCGTCCGCCAGGCCATCGAGCCTCGCCACGAGCGGGCACGCATCGAGAACGCCCGCTACCTGCTGGACAACGCCGGCCGGCTGCGGCGGTGGGTGGCCGAGGTCGGCGCCGAGGAGGCTCCCGGCACCCAGACGGACCTGGAGCTGCTCGCGCGCGAGCTCGCCGACCCCGGGCCCTTCCTCGCCTTCACGCACGGAGACATGGCACCGAGCAACACGCTCCTCACGCGCGACGGGCCCCACCTGCTGGACTTCGAGTACTCGGGCATGCGCCACGCCCTGTACGACGCGCTGATGTGGCTGATCTCGGTGCCGCTGCCGGACGAGCTCATCGCCCGCGCGGACACCATCTATCGCACCGGCCTGAGCCAGGCCTGCTACTCGGCGCAGGTGGACTCGGAATACTTCCACGCGCGCGCCGTGGTGGTCGCCGCGCGCACCGTCAACCTCTTCCAGTGGATCTCCCCCAAGGCCCTGGAGCGGGACCGCGAGTGGGCGCCCGGCTTCACCGAGCGCGACGCGCTGCTGCGCCACCTCGAGCGCTACCGGCTGCTGCTGGAGCCCCTCGACCCCGTCCCCGCGCTCTCCCGCACCCTTCGCTCGCTGGAGACGCGCCTGCGCGAGCGCTGGACCGTGAAGCCCTTCGTCTGGCCCGCGTTCTGGTGAGGCCCGGGCAGCGCCTCCGAGGCTACAGGCCCAGCCCGGAGCGGATCGCCGCGACCACCTCGTCGGGCCCCGGCGTCACATCCACCTGGAGCGCCTCCTGCGGCACCTCCAGCGCCTCGAACTGACTGCCGAGCAGACCCAGCGGCATGAAGTGGCCCGCGCGATGCGCCAGCCGGTCCGCGATCACCTCTCGCGGCGCCCACAGGTACACCCACCGCACCCGCGTCGGGTCGACCGTGAGCAGCGCGCGGTAGCTCCGCTTCAGCGCGGAGCAGGCCAGCACCGCATCCTCGCCTCGCGACAGCGCCTCGGTGATGAGCTCCTGCAGCCGCAGGAGCCAGGGCGTACGGTCCTCATCCGTCAGGGGAATCCCCGCCGCCATCTTCGCCACGTTCACCTGCGGGTGGAAGTCATCCCCCTCCAGGAAGCGCCAGCCCAGCGACTGAGCCAGCCGCCGGCCGATCGTCGTCTTCCCCGCGCCAGCCACTCCCATGATGATGATCACCACGCGCCATGCTCCCGGACCTGCGTCGTCTTCACCCATGGTGCGGCATCTCGCCTCCCGCCGCTACCCCCGAGGATGGCTACCGTTCACCCGTCCTCCAGGGTCCTCCGTCCACGTCAGACCCGCCGGATACGATTCGGTTCGTCGCCGCGAGGGACTCGCGGCGTTGTGAGGGGTCAAAAACTCGTGGCCGATATCCCGAATGGCGGACAGGTCGAAGTCAAAGGCTCGGGCGCCAAGCCGTACATCCTGAAGAACACCGGTGGTGTGTACTCGTGCTCGTGCCCCGCGTGGCGCAACCAGTCCGAGCCCATCGAGCGCCGCACCTGCAAGCACCTGCGCAAGGTCCGTGGTGACGACGCCGAGAACGCCCGCCTCGGCGCGGCGGCCTCCCGCGCGGCGGCCAGCGCTCCCAACAGCCCCACCAACCGGGTTGCCACCAGCAAGCGCGCCAGCTCCGCCTCGAGCGACGGCAAGGCCCCGCCGGTGCTGCTGGCCCACTCCTGGGAGAACGACACGGACCTCACCGGCTGGTGGATGAGCGAGAAGCTCGACGGCGTGCGCGCCTACTGGGATGGGACGCGCTTCCTCTCGCGCCAGGGCAACCCCTTCTATGCGCCGGACTGGTTCACCGAGCAGCTTCCGGACTACCCGCTCGACGGAGAGCTGTTCGGCGGCCGCAAGAAGTTCCAGCGCACGGTGAGCATCGTCCGCCGGCAGGACCAGAGCGACGACTGGAAGGAGCTGGCCTTCGTCATCTTCGACGCGCCTTCCCTGGACGCGCCCTTCGAGGACCGCATCGCCCACGTCCAGCAGTTCGTGGACGACGTGGCGCCGTCCTACGCCGAGTGGCTGCCGCATGAGCCCTGCCAGGGCGTGCAGCACCTGCGCTCGGAGCTGGCGCGCGTGGAGGGGCTCGGGGGCGAGGGGCTGATGCTGCGTCAGCCGGGCTCTCGCTACGAGGTGGGCCGCTCGTACACGCTGCTCAAGGTGAAGAGCTTCCACGACGACGAGGCGCGCGTCATCGGCCACCAGCCCGGCGCGGGCCGCCACAAGGGCCGCCTGGGCGCGCTCGAGGTGGAGCTGCGCAACGGCACCCGCTTCTCCGTGGGCACCGGCCTGTCCGACGCCGAGCGCGGCAACCCGCCGCCCCTCGGCAGCATCATCACCTTCCGCTACCAGGAGCTCTCCAACGACGGCGTGCCGCGCTTCCCCTCGTATGTGGGCGTGCGCATCGACGCGGAGCCCTGGGAGCCCCAGGCCCAGCGCAAGCGCTCCTGACGCATCGCGCCTTGTTGCTCCATCTCTCTCAAGAGGTGGAAAAAATGACGGACCTCCATTGAACGAAATGGAGTCTCACCTCCGGTGACAGGGTGGACCTGTGCGCTGCGAGTCATCGCAACGCCCCGAATCCCCGAGGGGTGAGCCCTCCCGTCCGCACGGGTTCGACGATCCGTGCGTTCCGGGACGGTGCACATGTCTTGCAGGGCAAAGGGTAGATCCCCCTTTTCCAGGTTCCCAAGCCCCATGCGCTGCGAGCTCTGTCTCTCCGAACACACCGACGATGTGCTGTGCGGAAACGTGCACTGGAGCCTCTCGGGCGAGGTCACCGTCGTGGACCCCGCCCAGGCGCGGACTCCATCGCCGCCTCCGGCCCCTCCCGCCGCGGCTGCGCCCTCGCGAGAGCCGGCGCCCGCCGTGGACCTGGTGGGCAGGACGCTCGGGTACTACCGCGTGCTGCGACGGCTGGGCTCGGGAGGCATGGGGACGGTGTACCAGGCGGAGCAGACGCGCATCGGCGCGCGGGTGGCGCTCAAGGTGCTGCACCCGCACCTGAGCCAGGACGCCGGCCTGCTCGCGCGCTTCTACGCCGAGGCGAAGACGGTGAACGTGGTGGGCCACCCCAACATCGTCCGCATCTTCGACATCAACGAGGCGCCCGGCGGCCTCCACTACTTCGTCATGGAGTACCTGGAGGGAGAGCCGCTGTCGCAGCTGCCCCGCCCGCTGGAGCCGGGCCTGCTCACGCACCTGCTGGCGCAGGCGTGCGAGGCGCTGGAGGCCGCGCACTCCGCGGGCGTGGTGCACCGGGACTTGAAGCCGGACAACCTCTTCGTGGTGCGGCGCGAGGGCTCGCAGCGGCCCTCGCTCAAGGTGCTGGACTTCGGCGTGGCCAAGGCGCGCGACTCGATGAACACGCGGCTCACGGCGGTGGGCACGGTGCTCGGCACGCCGGCGTACATGGCGCCGGAGCAGTGGACGGGGCAGCCGGTGGATGGGCGCGCGGACATCTATGCGCTCGGGGTGACGGCGTACCTGATGGCCACCGGGCGGCTGCCCTATCCGCGCGGCCAAGTGGCGGAGATCGTCCTGTCTCCCACGGCCCCGGGCCCGGTGCCGCCGCACCTGCTCAACCCGCGCATCCCCCAGGCCTTCTCGGAGGCGGTGCTGCGCGCGATGGCACGCTGCCCGGCCGATCGCTTCGCCCACGCGCTCGAGTTCAAGCAGGCCCTGGAGGCGGCGACCACCGCCACCGCGCGGCCCCGGGCCACGCCAGCGCCCTCGCCCGTGCCCGAGGCCCTGCGCGCCAGCACGCCGGTGCCGGCTCCCACGGTGTCCCTGCGCGCTCCCCGCGCGCACCTGCCGCGCTCGGATGTCCAGGCGCCCCAGACGTGGGAGGCGCGGGTGCGCCGCCGCAGCGGTGCCGGTGAGGTGGTGGTGCAGTGCACGGAGCTGAGCCGCGGCGGGCTCTTCATGTGCTGCTCGGAGCCCTTCCCCCAGCTCTTCACCCAGCTGGCGTTCACGCTGATGCTGGGCGGCGAGGCCGTGGAGTGCGTGGGCGAGGTGGTCCGGCACGTGGACTCGGCGCAGGCACAGACGTGGGGCATGTCGCCGGGCGTGGGGCTGCAGTTCGTCAACCCTTCGGCCAGGCTGCGCGAGCACCTGCGCCAGCTGCGCCCCGCGCGCGTGCTGCCCCCCACGCCCGCGCCCGTCGCCCAGGACTGCGTCCTCTAGCGAGCCGGGCCACTGTCGCCCGCCGCCCATCGACGCGCTTCAAACGTCCGCTTCTCAACTCCGAGGGTGGTACTCGGGTCCGAGCCCCCCGGAGCGGATGTGGGCGCCTCGGGTAGCGTGGAGGCTTCATGGGACACAGGAAACGCAAGGAGGCCCGGGCTCCTCTCCGGGCCTGGAGCCTCTGCGGGCTCGGATTGCTGGCGCTCGGCGTGGCGGTCGGCGCGTGCCGGGACTCCATCGGGACGGCGCTCTACGTCACCATCGACTTCCCTCCCTCGCTGCAGATGGATCAGCTCCTCGTCACGGGCACCGTGGAGGGGGATGGCTTCGGCCCCCACGTGCTGCCGGAGGAGCCCGAGCGGCTGCTCACCAACGGCGACACGTTCCGCGTGCTCCTGTCCGCGGCGCCGGACGACGCGGAGGCGAAGCTGAGCGTGGAGGGGCTGCGCCAGGGCGCGCGGATCGCGGTCGGCACCAGCGAGGTGCGCATCCAGGAGGGTGACGAGGTGGATGTCACCGTGCGGCTGGAGCCTGCGCCCACTCCGGACGGCGGAGTGCCCGACGGAGGCACTCCGGATGGAGGCTTCTGCCCCAACTGCGCCAGCGGGTGCTGCATGAACAACGTCTGCACCACCTCCACCTTCAACACCTGTGGCTCGGGCGGCATCGCCTGCGTGACGTGTGAGCGAAAGACGGCGGACTCCTGCGGCCCCCAGGGCGTCTGTTCCTGCGGGCAGGGGCCCGCGTGCGATCCCGCCTTCTCGGACCAGTGCACCAATGGCCAGTGCAAGTGCGGCAACGGGCCGGCGTGCGGCTTCGGCCAGACGTGCGTGGGGGGCAAGTGCGTCTGCAACCCGAGCTCGTGCGGCGGGTGCTGCTTCGGCAACCTCTGCGCGCCCGGCAACAGCAAGGACGCGTGCGGGCGCAACGGCGTGGAGTGCGCGAAGTGCAGGAACACCTGCGGCTCCACGGGCACCTGCTCCTGAGGCGCGGCTAGCGGCCGCGCGAGAGCACCTCGATCATCAGGCGCTGCACGTCTTCCTTGGTGAAGGGCTTGTCCAGCACGCGGTGCTGGCCGCTGGCGAGGAACTCGCGCGCGCGGGGCGTGAAGCCTCCGCCCGTCATGAAGATGAACTTGTGGGCCAGGGCGGGGTTGCGCGCGGTGACCTCCGCGTGGATGTCCATGCCCGTGCGCACCGGCATCAGCAAGTCACAGAAGACGATGTCGAAGCCCGGCTCGCGCAGCAGCCGCTCCATGCCCACGACGCCGCCGTTGGCGATCTCCACCGTGTGCCCTTCCAGCATCCGGCCGAGCGCGGCGGCCACCGCCGGCTCGTCGTCGATGATGAGCACGCGGGTGGGCGCGGCTATCGGCACGGGCGCGGGGGTGGGAGCCGCGGTGGACGGGCCCGAGGCGGGCGGCAGCGTCACGCGGAACGTCGTGCCCTTGCCCACCGTGGACTCCACGGTGATGTCCCCGCCGTGCGCGCGCACCAGCGAGTGGCAGATGGCCAGCCCCAGCCCGGTGCCCACGCCCTGCGGCTTGGTGGTGAAGAAGGGCTCGAAGATGCGCGCCATGTTCTCCGGGCGGATGCCGGTGCCGGTGTCCCTCACCTCCACGACGGCCTGGCCCTGCTCGTCCGTGCGGGTGACGAGGCGTATCTCGCTGGTGTCCACCTTCCCCTCGGGGATGGCGTGCGCGGCGTTGATGACCATGTTGAGGAAGACCTGGAAGAGCTTGCCGTCGTTGCCGATGATGGGCGGCAGCGGGCCGTAGTCCTTCACCAGCCGCGCCCGGTGACGCACCTCGCTGGCGGCCATCTGCGCCACCGAGTCCAGCACCCGGTGCAGATCCACCGGCTCCTGCCGCTCCTCGTCTACGCGCGAGAAGGACTTGAGCTGGCGGACGATCTGCCGCACCCGCTCGGCGCCCTCGCGCGCGTCGCCCAGCACCTCGCGCCACTCGTCCACGCGCTCGGCCGCGGCGGGCCCCGGCTGCATGTCCCCGTGGACGAAGTCCAGGTTGGCGATGACGTAGGAGAGCGGGTTGTTCAGCTCGTGCGCGATGCCGGCGGCCAGCGTGCCCATGGAGGCCATGCGGTCGCTGAACATGAGCCGCGCCTGCATCTGCCGGCGCTCGGTGAAGTCGCGCGCCAGCGTCACCAGCGCGGGCCGGCCGTCGAACATGACGCGCAGGGTGACGAGGTCCGCCACCACCTCCTGCCCGTCCCGGCGCAGCAGCGTCACCTCCTGCACTCGCGCGGCCACGCCCTGCAGGGCCTCGGCGATGTGGCGGAGGATGGCCGGGTGGTCCTCCACCCGCGCCATCATCAGCACGGGGCGGCGCAGCAGCGTCTCCGGCCCGTCGTGGCCCAGGTACCGCACGGTGGCCGGGTTGACGTAGAGCACGCGGTTCTCCGCGTGGACCATCACCGGATCCGGGAAGCCGTCGATGAGCAGGTGCAGGCCGGCCTCGGTGCTGCGCAGCGTGGCCTCGGTGCGCGCGCGCAGGGCGTCCGAGGTCTTCTGCTCCAGCGCCAGCGACAGCGCCCCCGCCGCGCCGGCCAGCAGGCTCGCCGTCCCCTCCTCCCACGGGCGAGCCTCCGCGCAGTTGTCGAAGCCCAGGAAGCCGACCAGCTCCCCATGCATCCGCAGCGGCAGCAGCAGCACGGCGCGGATTCCACGGGCCGCCATGTTCGCCTGCAGCTTCGGGGGACACTCGGAGGCCAGGAACTGCAGGGGCTGGCCCGCGCTGAGCAGCAGCGCATGGTCCGGCCGCAGCAGCGCCTCCAGGGGGAAGTCCCTCAGCTCCGCCCGGCCGAGCTGCGAGGGGACGCCGGGCAAGCACCACTCGGCCCTGTAGGTGACGAGCAGCCGCTCCAGCTCGTCGTGGCGCGTCTCGAGGATGTAGGCGCGGCTGGCGCCGACGGCACGGCCCAGGGGCTCGAGGAGGACGGGGTAGAGGTCGCTGTCGGCATCGTGCGCCAGCAGCCGGCGCTGCACCTCCACCACGGCGGACAGGCAGCGCTCCCGGGTGGCGACGGCCTGCTGGGTGCGCCGGCGCTCGGTGATGTCCGTGATGAGCCCCACCACCTCCCCCCGCGAGGCGGGAGAGGACTCGGCGAACAGCTCCACCCAGCAGGTACCGGCGCGCGTCAGCACGCGCACCTCCTCCCGGAAGCTGTCCAGCTCTCGGGCCACCACGGAGCGCACCCGCCGGGCGATGTGCTCGCGCTCCAGGGGGTGCAAGGCCTCCGCCAGTGGCGTGCCGAGCGTGGCCGCCACCGTCAGCCCGGTGAGCTGTTGCCAGGAGGCCCCGAGCAGGGTGAAGCAGCCTTGGGCGTCGAGCTGGAAGGCCACCGCGCTCAGGTGCCGCGCCAGCAGGCGGTAGCGCAGCGCGTCCGCCTCGAGCTCCGCCTGGGCGGGGGTGCCACGGCCCACTACCGCCCGCGGCTCACGCGGGAGCGGCTCCGGCGCTCTCACCGGAGGCTCGGACGGCTTCGCTCCTGGTCCCCGCTCATCCACCAAAACGGTTCCTCTCTGTCCTCACCAGCGCATGGACTGGGGACAGCGCCTCGCTCCTCGAGCTCCATGGCGCTCGCCGCCTCACGCGCAGGGGCCCTACTCCACTCCGCATGAGCACGCACTATCCGTGTGACGCACCGAGCCCTCCAAGCACTGCACCCGACAGTGCTTCAGTCAGCCTGGAGGAAGGCTTCAGCTCCGTGCATGGCCCTCGGGTCGGGCAGCTGGGATTCCCGCCAGTTCCGGACGCTCGACCCCGCCATTCACCGATAGTTCACAGCATTCCACAGGGTGACGAGCTGGGATGGGGTGACGGCGCATGACCCATCAGGTAGGTTGCGCCCTACCCGACGTGTGGTTTGCATTGCGCCTGATCTGGAGTTCATCTTTAATTTCCCTAAATAGGGATTTCAATGAATTCCAGGAGCCCCCATGCGGCTTCCCCGAGGGCTGACGCTGCTGTGTGGAGGGCTGCTGGGGTGCGTCAGCGGCCCTGAGATGGTGGGAGAGGACGTCAACTATGGCCTCAAGGATGGACAGGTCTGGGTGCGTGGCCCCTGGGCGGCCATCCAGCCCTCGAAGGATCCCGACGAGGTGATCGACCAGCTCTGTCCCGCCGTCATGGAGCTACCTGGCGCGCGCTTCGGGAGTCATGGCCAGGAGTACTGCGGCCTCGGAGACGCTCGCGGACTACCATGGTCACCCCTGGACTCCCTCCTCCATGATCGAGAGCCGGGCGGACCTGCTCGCCGCGACGCAGGTGTTCTCCGTTCGCATCCAGTTCGACACGGCCTGCCATGTCCAGAAGTTGGTCCCCTACGTGAAGGAGGATCGCCCGGGCGAGCTGTACGAGCGCCGCGAGAAGACCTGGAAGCTCATCGGTCTCATCAAGCCTGAGAACAAAGCCAGCGGGCGGGTCACCCTTGTCACCGATTGAACCGCTTCGGCGCGGCGCGCGGCCCTGGCCCTCTCCGCGCCAGAGGAACTTCATGAAGCGTCTCCTGCTGTCGATGCTCTGCGCCCTGCTTCCCGCCTGCGCGCTCTTCCGGCGTCCGCCACGGCCCGTCCATGCCCCGCCGCAAGAAGCCACGGGGGTCACCTTTCCCCAGGAGATTCTCGATCTCGAAGGGAGCGTGAGCGTCACGGGCCCCCTGTTCGTGGCGATGCAGCTCGCCATGGAGGACTTCCGCCCCTGGGATCTCCAACCTCCCCGGAACGCCACACCTCGAGAGGCGTGCCTCTACAAACGTGAGTCATATGACATGAACGCGGCTCCCGGAGCCGACGGTGTGGTCTTCGTGCAGATCTGGGCACGCCCTGGAACGTGCGAGATGGGCCTCGGCCCTGTCCTGGATGTCGGCGCCAATTACATCATCGACACGAAGACCTGGCGCATCCTCGCCACCGTGCACTAGGGCCGTCAGCCGTCGACGGTGAAGCGGCAGCGCTCGCGCTCCTGGGCGATGGCCGGCGCGTCGTCCACCACGGGGGCGCGGCGCGACACCATGTCGCTGGCCTCCCAGCTGTAGCGCTCGCCGTTGAGCCGCACGTGCCCGTCGGCCACCAGGCGGGTGGCCTCCAGCAGCGGCACGTGCGACAGGTCCCTCATCAGCGCCTCGAAGCGTCCCTGTCGCGCCGGCTCCACGAAGCGGAAACGCGCCCGAGCCACCACCGCCAGGTGGTACCACATGGGCCGGAAGGCCACTCCATCCAGCTTCAGCCGTTCCGCCATCAGCATGAGCATCTCCCCCGCTTCGCGTGACAACCCCAATCCTGGCACTTCCTGGCCCGGCAGTTGGGGGCGCAACGAGCTGAAGCGCGCGTGAGGGTGCCGTAAGGTGAGCCAGTTGACGAAGAGGTATTGCTCCTCTCCGATGCACCGACGCTCCAGGATGCAGTCCACCAGCAGGTGCTCGCGGCCGTCCGCCTGCCCCAGGAGCTGGATGCGATCGCCCGCGCCCGTGGTGCCCAGCTCCACCCGCAGCCGGCTGTAGCCCAGGCGCTCCAGGTGCGGCAGCAGCCCGTAGCGGTAGAGGGCGTACTCCAGCGACTGCGCGGTGTAGTAGCCCAGCACCCGGGGCTGGGGCGGGAGGGTGTGCCCCAGCGAGCCCTCCAGGTCCTCCAGGGTGATGGGCTCCCAATCCCAGTCGGACGAGGCCTCTCGGGACAGCAACCGCGAGATGCGCTGGAAGCGGGCGCTCAGCGGATCGAACCGCTCCTGGATGGGCCGGTGCCCGCGCCCGCCCAGCACCAGCATCGAGCCGGCGAACACCTTCCAGGAGTCCTCGTGGTAGCCGCCCCCGGGCAGCCACACGGCCGGCAGGCCTCGGAGCGCTCGCGCCACGAGGCGGTCCCGCCGCCGGGCTCCCTCCAGCGAGAGCCCCAGCCGCCCGAAGCGATCTCCGCGCAGCACGTCTCCGCCAGCGATGACGAAGGCCAGCTGCGCGCGGGGCATGCGATTCAGCAGCGCCTCCAGCATCGCGAGGTACTCCGCGTCGCCGGTCCCCTCCGGCAGCAGCACCTCGTCCACGCCGGGCAGGGCGCCCCAGCTGCTCCCGGAGATCGAGCCAATCCACACCTTGGCGTCCCCGGCGAAGCAGGCGGCGGTGCCGTCCGGCGGGTGGGCGTCCAGGTCCACCACCACCGTCTTGCCGTCGAAGCCATCCGCGCGCACGGCCGCGAGCGCCACGGCGATGTCATTGAGGGCGCAGAAGCCCCCGCCGTGGTCCGGCGCGGCGTGGTGGAAGCCACCGGCCAGGTTGGCCACCGGGCGTCCCTGGGCGAGCGCCATCCGGGTGGCCTCCAGCGTGCCGCCGCAGACGCGGCGTACCGAGTCCAGCAGGGTGTCCACGGGCACATCCGAGGGGTCCACTCCGAAGATGCGCGCGAGCGCCTCCGGCCGCCCGAGCGACTCCAGGTAGGCCACATGGTGCACGCGGGCGAGCTGCGCGTACGAGACGGGCAGCGGGCGGTGCACCTCCGTGGGGCGGACGATGCCGGTCTCCAGCAGGTACCAGGTGGTGAAGTCCACGCGGCGGGGCTCGATGCCGGTGGAGACCTCCAGGCCGCTGAACGGCAGCCGGTAGGACTCGTCGTAGAAGACGGGCACCCGAGCCCGGTCGGGGCGAAGCCGTGCGCTCCACTCCTCGAGCCAGCCTCTCATCGCCAGCGGAGCATGCCATCCCTCCCCTCGCGGAATCTACCCAACACGTCGCCTTCCCGCTCCGAGGGGCTCCTGCCCCTACTGCTCGCTCGCCGCCTCGGGCACATCCGGTCCGGTGCGGACCTCCTCCCGGAGCCCATGGCTGCGTCGCTTCGCCGCTCGCGCCACGAGCGTGGACAGGAGCGCCCAGGCCAGCCCCGCCATCCACCCCCCCAGCACGTCCGTGAGGTAGTGCACCCCCAGGAACACCCGCGTCAGCCCCACCAGGAAGGTCAGCGCCAGCGACACCCCCAGCACGTACACCTTGAGCCACTGGCGATCCGTGAGCTGCGTCAGCAGCGCGCCCAGCGTCAGGTACACGATGGCCGAGAGCATCGCGTGCCCGCTGGGGAAGCTCGGCGCATCCGCCTCAACCAGGTGCGGCACCACCGTGGGACGGGGCCGGGCGAAGAAGCCCTTGAGGACGGAGTTCAGCAACGCCCCGCTCACCGTGGCCCCCACCACCAGCAGCAGCGAGCGGAAGCGCCGCACCAGGACCAGGAAGCCACACACCGCCAGCGTGACGAGCGTCAGGACCGTTCCGCCCCCCAGCGCCGTCACGTCCCGCGCCGCGACCCGCAGCCACACGGGGCCAATGGGCGTAGCGGGGTCCTCGGCCTTGCGCAGCGCGCGCACCACGGCCTCGTCGAAGCCCTGCGTCTCCTTCTCCACGATCTCGTCGGCCAGGAGCACGAAGCCCAGGGCGCAGGCCACGAGCGCCAGCAGCAGCCCGAGCAGCCGGACGCCATCCCCACTGCTCACCTTGGAACGCCACTCGCGGAAGAGATGCCGCATCCGCTCTACCCTATGCACTCACGACGCTCGTGGGGCTCCAACCTCACCCCGTCGCCTGGAAGTGCACAGAACCGGACCTGCGTACTCCCTTGAACGGGCCCCCATTCTGTCCCGTTGTTCTCTCCGCCCAGGCTGCTATCACTGCGCCCTGGGAGGGACACACGTGGCCATCGCGACCATCGATCCGACGACGGGCAAGACGCTCCGCACCTTCACAGCTCACACCCCGGAGGAGCTCGAGGCGCGGCTGCGGCTCGCCGAGGAGACCTTCCGCACCTACCGCCACACCTCGCTGGCCGACCGGAAGCGCTGGCTGGCCCGCGCCGGCGAGCTGCTGGACTCCGAGGCCGACCACTTCGGCCGCATCATGACGCAGGAGATGGGCAAGCCCTTCGAGGCCGCCAAGGCCGAGTCCCAGAAGTGCGCCACGGCCTGCCGCTACTACGTCGAGCATGGCGAGGCGTACCTGCGCGACGAGCCCATCGACACCGGCGGGGACCGCAGCTACGTGCGCTACCAGCCGCTGGGGCCGGTGCTGGCCATCATGCCGTGGAACTTCCCCTTCTGGCAGGTCATCCGCTTCGCCGCTCCGGCGCTGATGGGCGGCAACGTGGGGCTGCTCAAGCACGCGCACAACGTGCCGCAGTGCGCCCTGGCGCTGGAGGAACTGTTCCTGCGCGCCGGCTTCCCCAAGGGCGCCTTCCAGACGCTGCTCATCGAAACGGCGGACATCCCGCGCGTCATCGACGATGGGCGCGTGAAGGCCGTCACCCTCACCGGCAGCGAGGGCGCCGGGCGCGCGGTGGGCAGCCAGGCCGGCCGGGCCCTGAAGAAGGTGGTGCTGGAGCTGGGCGGCAGCGATCCGTTCATCGTCATGCCCAGCGCGAAGCTGGAGCTGGCGGTGGAGACGGCGGTGAAGGCCCGGCTCATCAACAACGGCCAGTCCTGCATCGCCGCCAAGCGCTTCATCGTCCACGAGTCCATCTACCCCGAGTTCGAGCGCCGCTTCGTGGAGCGCATGCGCAGGGCGGTGGTGGGCGACCCGATGGACGCCAGGACGGAGGTGGGCCCGCTGGCCACCGAGGGCATCCGCCAGGGACTGCACGCGCAGGTGGAGAAGAGCGTCGCGGCGGGCACCAGGCTGCTGGTGGGCGGCAAGCTGCCCACGGGCGCCGGCCTCTACTACCCGCCCACGGTGCTGTCGGATCCCGCGCCGGGCTCTCCCGCCGCCACCGAGGAGATGTTCGGCCCGGTGGCCGTGCTCTACCGGGCCCGGGACGTGGACCACGCCATCGCGCTCGCCAACGACACGCCCTTCGGCCTGGGCGCGAGCGTGTGGACGCACGACGAGGCGGAGATCCGCCGCTTCATCGACGGCATCGAGACGGGGATGGTGTTCGTCAACGCGATGGTGGCCTCGGATCCGCGGCTGCCGTTCGGCGGCGTGAAGGCCTCCGGACACGGGCGCGAGCTGGCGCTGCACGGCCTGCGCGAGTTCCTCAACGCCAAGACGGTGCGCATCACCGCCGGCACCGGCGCTCCGCCCACCCAGGCCTCGGCTAACGAGTAGGCACCCGCGAGCCGGGGGCGCGGTGGACCTCCTCCAGCGCCTCCGTCACCGCGTCCATCTCCGCGCCGAGCTGCTCCACGCTCTGGCGCAGGCCCGCGCCCGCCACGTCCTCCGAGGCGGCATCCGCCGTGCGCACCCGCAGGAGCTGCGTGTAGAGGTTCTCCAGCGTGTAGTAGAGCCGCATGTACTCCGCCTCCAGGCGCGAGGCGGCCGTGGACAGCTCCGCGCGCTGGCGCTGCTGCTCCTCGAGCGCCTTGACCGCCGAGGCCAGGCGCTCCTTCACCACCGCGTCTCGCTCGGACTCCACCCGGGCCGTGAGCGCGGCGTGCTCGCTGGCCAGCCGCTGCTCCTCCTCGGGCGAGGAGAGGGCGCGCAGCTCCTGCTCCCGCCGCACCAGCTCGTGGCAGCTCTTGCGCAGGGCCTCCACCGTCTGCTCGGGCGAGCGGACCACCTCGCGCAGCACGCCTGGGCCCGCCTTCAGCTCCACCCGCAGCTTCTCGCACAGCGCATCCACCCGGGCGATCCGCGGCTCCGTCACGACAGCCGCGCGAGGGGGCTCCGGGAGCAGCTCCGCCTTGCGCTCCGGGAGCGGCTGGGGCGCCGGGGCTCCGCGAGCCCCCTTCAGATGGCGGGCCGCCTGCATTCCGAACACGAAGACGGCGATGAAGATGAGCCACCACATGCGCGGGTAGGCCAGGGCGAGCCCCAGCGTCACCAGCGCGGCGATCGCGAGGAACACCCCCATCACCGGGTTGCGAGAGGCCTCCTCACGCGCCCGGTGCTCGGCACGCTCCGCCTCCTTCTTCGCGCGCCGCGCCTCGCGCTTCGCCTGCTTGAGCCAGCGCTTCTCCCACTCGCGGCGCTCCTTGCGAGTAGGCAGGCGGCCCATCTGCCGCACCCAGGCCTCCATCTCCTGCGCGTGACGCTCCTGTCCCTCGGCCAGCGCCTCCTCGAGGCGGCGCAGGCGCTCCTCCTGCGAGGAAGCCGGAGAGAGGGGCGGCTTGGAAGAATCAGGGGGCACGCAGTGAGGCTAACCACTTCTCCTGGCGCTCGGGGAAGAAGGTTCCTCGCCTCCCCACCGGCAGGGCCTCCAGACGGGTACGGCTCGCGCAAGCCCTCGAACTTCCATGGTGATTGCTGGCAGCGAGCATGCCAGCTGATGGCAGAGAGGGAGCAGGCCCGGACGGGGGGAGGCGCTCGGAGCCGAAGTGCGTTAGGGAGGAGCCCTCTGCTCGCCGGGGTCGCCGCCCGAATGACCTACCCAGCCTCTTCCCGTCGCTTCCAGGTCTTCAGCTACGCCGTGCTCGTCTACACGCTGGCGGTGGTGCTGTGGGGCGCCTTCGTGCGTGCCACGGGCTCCGGCGCCGGGTGCGGAGACCACTGGCCGCAGTGCAACGGCGTCATCCTCCCGCGCGAGCCCACCGTCGCCACCCTCATCGAGTACACGCACCGGGTGACGAGCGGCCTGGCCACGCTGCTGGCCGTGGCGCTGTGCGTGTGGGGCCTGCGCGCGCACGCCAAGGGCCACCCGGTGCGGCGCGCGGCGGTGCTCCAGCTCGTCTTCATGCTGACCGAGGGCGCGGTGGGCGCGGGGCTGGTGCTGCTCCAGTACGTGGCGGACAACCCGTCCATCGCGCGGGCGTTCTGGATGGCGGTGCACCTCATCAACACCTTCCTGCTCATCGGCGCCCAGGCGCTGACGGCGTGGTTCGCCGGCGGGCGCGCGCGGCTGGTGCTGCGAGGCCAGGGGATGGCCGGAGCGCTGGTGGCCACCGGGCTGGCGGCGCTGATGCTGCTGGGCGTGACGGGCGCCATCGCGGCGCTCGGCGACACCCTCTTCCCCGCCAGGAGCCTGGCGGAGGGCTTCCAGCAGGACATGTCCGAGACGGCCCATGTGCTGCTGCGCCTGCGCGTGCTGCACCCGGTGCTCGCGGTGGGCCTGGGCGCGCTGGTGGTGGTGCTGGGCTCCCTGCTCTCCCGGCTGCGGCCCACGCCGGAGGTGAAGCGCGGGGCGACGGTGCTCGGCGTGCTCTACGCGGTGCAGCTCGCCGCCGGGCTCATCAACCTGGTGCTGCTGGCGCCGGTGTGGATGCAGCTCGTCCACCTGCTGCTGGCGGACCTGGTGTGGATCTCCCTGGTGCGGCTCAGCGCGGCGGGGCTCGCGGAGGACGCCCCCAGGGCCGAGCTTCGCCCCAGTCCGGCGCAGGCCCCTTCCGCCTCGGGCTCGGGCGCGGGGTGACAGCGCCACGCCCACCGCGCGCGGCTCACGCCTTGACGACGTAGACGCAGGACGAGTGGCCCTTCTTGCGGCACGGGTGGCTGTCGTCGTGGATGATGGAGCCCACCGCGTGCAGCCGCCTCAGCCCGCCGAACAGCATCCCCTTGTCGAAGGCGCACGGGTACGGGTTGTCGCTCTCCACCTCCACCGCGCCGTCCGGCCGCGTCTTCCACCGGTAGTGCCCGATGCCCTCCTTGATGCGGCCCGTCGTCGAGTCGAACATCGGCCGGCCGTTCTTGCGGTGGTGCAGGTGGTAGCCCGCGTCCATGCCCTCCATCATCGTCTTGATGTCCTTCACGCTCGGCAGCCACTCGACGTTCTTCATCACCGACACGCCGATCTGGTGCAGCACCGAGTCCCCCATGTGCTGACTGGCGCGCGCGAAGGCGCGCAGGAACGCGTCGAACGGGTACCAGGACTCTGGCTCCACGACGACCATCCCGTCCGGGCCCTTCTGGCCAATGCCCTCCGCCAGCAGGATCTGGCTGGCGATGGACTTGAACTGGCCGAACGCCTGCACCAGCCCCAGCACGTTGCGTCCAGACACCTCGATGCCCTTGAACTCGTGGAACGGAATCATGGCGCGGCTTATCCCCTCGGCAGCCAGGCTCACCCTTCCTCGTGCCCCGGTCTCCTCGACGTCGAAGCCCGCGGGCCGAGCGGCGCGATGATGGCACGGCTGCTCACTTCCCCACACCACCTGCCGGGTAAAGCCCCGAATGTCCCAGCTCGCGCCCCTGGCGTGTCTCACCCAAGGGCACATCCGGGGCCTTCCCGTTCAAAGATTTCTCATAAATGCGAACAGGTCGGAAAATGTGAATAGCGGGCAACGGTGGTGGTGGAATCTTCCGTTCCTCGGCGTTCCTGGTAGAAGGCGCCCGCCAAACCCGCCGTTACAGGGTGTTTGAAGTTGCCGCATCCTTACGTCGTACATTAGTATCTGAAATAGATGAGCCAATCCCAGACATGGGGGTTGATTCAGAGCCACCCGCACGCGGACACCCGGGGGCGAGTGATGGGCGGTAGGCCATCACAGCAGTCCGCACCCGAGTGGGGTGGGTAGTGCGCAGCGGGCATGCCCTTCTGCATCCTCGGGGGATGATGCAGAGGGGGCCCGCTGCGGTTTTTTGCGGCGAGGCCTCCTGACGGATGTGTCTCGAAGCCACCGCACGGCGTGACAGAGACGGCGCGGCTCGGGGGTTCAATGGTATCTGGCTCTCCCCCCATCTCGTGAACGCGGCCTCTCTCCCTCCCACCAAGCGCATCCCGTTGACCGCCCTCGCGGTGCTGGTCGTCGCGCTCCTGCTGGCGGCCGCCT
This sequence comes from Hyalangium gracile, assembly GCF_020103725.1. Taxonomy (NCBI): domain Bacteria; kingdom Pseudomonadati; phylum Myxococcota; class Myxococcia; order Myxococcales; family Archangiaceae; genus Hyalangium; species Hyalangium gracile. The sequence goes on from NZ_JAHXBG010000019.1 coordinate 122,858, forward strand.
GCACGGCGTTCTTCCTGGTGACCGCTCGGAGCCGGGACGCCACCCGCTTCGAGGGTCAGGTGCAGATGACCCAGGACCGGATCGCCGCCCAGCTGGATGCGGACATCACCCTGCTGCGCGGGGCGGCGGGCTTCTTCTCCGCCAGCGAGTCGGTCAACCCGCAGGAGTTCCGCATCTACGTCCAGCGGCTGGACGTGAAGCGGCATGATCCGGGCGTCCAGGGCCTGGGCTTCAGCCAGCGCATCCTGGCGCGCGAGAAGGAGGCCTGGGTCTCCCGGCTGAGGGCCGAGGGGCTGGCGGACTTCCACCTCTGGCCCGAGCAGGCCCGCGAGGAGTACCACGCCATCATCTACCTGGAGCCGCTGGACGAGCGGAACGAGGCGGCGCTGGGCTACGACATGTTCACCGAGCCCATCCGCCGCGAGGCCATGGAGCGGGCCTGGCGCACCGGCGAGCCGGCGCTGTCGGGCAAGGTCATCCTCAAGCAGGAGATCGACGTGCGGCAGCAGGCGGGCTTCCTGCTGTACGTGCCGGTGTACAGCAGCGGCCCGGTGCCCTCCTCCGAGGCGGAGCGCATGGAGAAGCTGGTGGGGTTCGTCTACAGCCCCTTCCGGGTGAAGGACCTGTTCGACGCGATGTTCCCGCCCGATCATCAGCCGCGCGTCTTCTTCCGCGTCTACGACGGCCCGGAGGCGCGAGCCGAGCAGCTGCTCTATGACTCGGCCGACGACGACACGGAGGGGCAGCGCGCGTCCCCGCGCTTCACCCATACCTGGCACATGGAACGCGCCGGGCGTGTGTGGACCCTCGTCTTCACCTCGCGGCCCTCGCTCGAGCGCTCCATGCTGACGCAGTGGGTGCCCGCCGTCGGGGTGCTGTGCCTGCTGCTCAGCCTGATGGTGTTCTCCGTGGCGTGGACGCAGGTCACCGCCCGGCAGCGCGCCGAGGCCAACGAGGAGGAGCGGGCCCGGCTGCTGGCGCGGCAGGTACAGGCGCGCCGCGAGGCGGAGGCGAGCCGCGAGGAGGCCCGGCGCAGCGCGGAGCAGCTGCAGACCATCACGGATGCGCTGCCGGCGCTCGTCGCCTACGTCGATGCGGAGGAGCGCTACCTCTTCGCCAACCAGGCCTATGAGACATGGTTCGGCCAGAAGCCCGCGGAGGTCGTCGGCAGGTCCGTGCGAGCGCTCATCGGAGAGCAGGCCTACGCGCGCTTCCGGGACCCCATCCAGCGGGCCCTGAAGGGAGAGCTCGTCCGCTACGAGGGCTCGCTGGCGCTGAAGAACGGCGGCACGGTGTACACCGCGTCCAGCTACATCCCGGATCGGGATGCCGAGGGCCGGGTGCGCGGGTTCGTGGTGCTCGCGCCTGACATCACCGAGCGCAAGCAGGCGGAGGAGGCCGCGCGCAGCGCCGTGCGGCTGCGTGACGAGTTCCTCTCCGTGGCCAGCCACGAGCTGAAGACGCCGCTGACGTCCCTGAGCCTCAAGCTCCAGACGCTCGCGCGCGACGCCGCGGCCCAGCCCGACTCGCCGTTCGTGCTGAAGGTGCGGGCGCACGTGGAGACGGGACGCCGGCAGGTCAAGCGACTGTCGGAGCTGATCGGCGACCTGCTGGACGTGTCGCGCATCAGCTCCGGAAAGATGAAGCTCCACTGGGAGCCCGTGGACTTCGCCGCCGTGGTGCGCGAAGTGGCCTCGCGGCTGGAGCCCGAGGCCACCCGGGCGGAGTCCCGGCTCACCGTGGAGGCGCCGGAGACGCTACCGGGGAGCACGGACCGGCTGCGGTTCGAGCAGGTGGTGGAGAACCTGCTCACCAACGCCATCAAGTACGGGGCCGGCCAGCCCATCCACGTCCGGCTGGAGGCGGGCTCCGAGCGGCTCATCCTCACCGTCCAGGACCGGGGCATCGGCATCGCGCTCGAGAACCAGGCCCGCATCTTCGAGCGCTTCGAGCGCGCCGTGTCCGAGCGGAACTACGGCGGCCTGGGGCTGGGGCTCTACATCACCCGGACCATCCTGGAGGCCCTGGGAGGCACCATCCGCGTGAAGAGCGAGCCCGGTCAGGGCGCCTGCTTCACGGTGGAGTTGCCTCGGGAGCCGCCAGCGCCATAGGCACGCTCGAGGATGTCGTCGCTGCGCAGGCCACTGGCCTTCGCGTCCTCCACGTCCAGCCCCTCGCCATGGCCCCGGCCCCGGCCCTCGAAGAGGATGTCCGGCCCGTCGAAGGAGGCCGTGCGCGGGCACGCCGGCAGCTTCAGCCCCGAGCGCAGCAGCTCGCACGGCAGGGACTCGGTGGTGTCGTAGGTGGCGCCCGCCTCCTGCTGCGCCCGGACGAAGAAGACGCGCCCCGCGTCGAAGCGCAGCGCCGCGAGCCCAGGCCCCAGCAGCGCCTCCACCCGCCCACGGGGGCGTGACTCGCGCCAGGGCTCCTGCCCGCCCTGCGAGAAGAGCAGCCACTGCTTCCAGCGCAGCGGCGGCAGCCCCAGCGCCTGCTCCTCCTCTGGCCGCACCCGCACCGTGCCGAGGAAGGCCTGGCAGTGCGTCGTGTCGCAGATGGGGCGGCCTGCGTGCCGGCTCGCGGCGTGCTGCTCGTTGTGCGCCACCACGCGCGCCAGCGCCACCCGCGCCTCACCCTTGAGCGACGCGTCCTCCGAGGCCACCACGCCCGCCGTGTACTGCAGCCGCGTGGTGCGGAAGATGAAGTCCGAGCCCCGCCGGGCGTTGCGCTCCCGCTCCGTGGTGGGCACGCCCAGGGGGGGCCGGTACGGCGGCGGCGCGGACCAGGTGAAGAGCCCCGCGTAGTCCCGCCCCTCCGCCGGAATCCCCGGCACGCGCACCCGCCATGGGCTGCCCAGGCAGAGCGCGGGGCCGCGCGCCACCATGTCCCGCATGCGGGAGAAGCCCTGGGGCACGGCTCGCGGCAGGCCGTCGTGGATCGAGAAGCCCACGCCCCGACATGCCGCCTCCACGTCCGCGGAGGAGGCCAGCCCCAGCACCTGCACGCGCGCGGCCTCCAGACCCGGGCGCTGACGCACGCGGGCCAGCACCCTGGGCACCTCGTCCGCGAAGCTGCGAGGCATCTTCCCCGGGCGCATCGCCACCGCGACGAGGTCCGCGTCCACCGCGACGATCCACCCGTACTGGGGCCGGCTCGCCGCGTCGCGCACGGTGCCCGTCTTGGTGGCCACGCCCTCGTACGCGGGCGAGGCGGGCAGGTCCGACAGCGTCCCTCGCGCGGCGTTGTCCTTCATCACCTCGATGAGCTCGGGGCGGGCCTCCGCCAGCGCCCGGTACGCCTGCGCCATACCCCACGGCGAGAGCGCCAGCGTCGAGCGCAGGCCGATGGCGTCCGCCATGTCCGCCGGCTTGCCCGTCAGCCCCACCGCGGTCAGCACCGCGCCCCAGGCGCCGAAGTCCGGCGCCGCGCCGCCCTTCGCCTCCCAGTCCATGAAGTAGCCGTTGCACGAGCGCAGCAGCGCCGTGCGCCCGTCCACCTGCCTGGGCAGCCCCGGGCCGCAGGCCCATTCCTGGATTCCCGAGCGCGGCATCAGCAGCGGGGGCGGGGCGCTGCCGGCGAGCACGAAGGGCTTCAGCGTGGAGCCGTAGGGCACCGCGCGCTGGACGTCCCCCTCTGAGAACAGCACCTCGCCCGAGTGACGGCTCAGCACCACCGTGGCGGGGGTGGCCGCCCGCACCGTCACATCCGCCAGCTCATCGATGGAGACGGGCACCGCCCACCGGGAGCCGTCCTGGCACTGGCGCAGCCGGCGAGAGAGCGCCTGGGGAAAGCCCCGGTCCTCGCCCAGGATGCGCGCCAGCGCTCGCCGGGCTCTGGGCGTGTCCACCGCCGGCGAGCGGGACAGCTCCGCGGCCGCCACGCTGAGCGACTGGTAGGGCGCGTCCCGCCACTCCGGCAGCTCGCCGCTCACCACCAGCGCGAAGGCCTCGTGGAAGAGCCGATCCTCCGAGGCCGCGGGACAGGCCCACCACAGGAGCTGGTGCGCCAGCTCGTGCCGCATGGCGAGGCGGAGCCGTTCATCCAGCACTCCCGGGGTGTTCTGCCGCAGCTCCACCAGCCCAGGCCGGCTCTGCGCGTTGCGCTCCGGCGGCAGCCCCATGCCTCGCTGCAGGCGGATGGGCGCCGGAGGTTGCGCGGGGAGCCCGCCGGCCTCGGTGGCGTACCGGGCCTCGAGCTCCTTCCAGGCGGCCTCGGCCTCGGCACGCAGGGCGACCTCGGGCGTGACATCGCCCTGCGTGAGGAACACCGGGGTGGCCGCCAGGAGCGCGGCCGTCACAGCGGCCCACCCCATGCGCTACCAGTCGCCCCGCGGCTTCTGCGAGGGCTTCACCGTCAGCACGTCCGACTTCGTCCGCCCACGAATGCTGGCCACGTACATGTCCTCGATGGAGGCAGGCGGCGCGTTGAACGTGCCCGCGAACTGGGCCCGCATCACGTAGCCCACCGTGCGGGGGCTGTCGCTCCACCAGGCCGGCTCCTCGAAGAAGAACGTGGCCCGCTCCGGGCTGAGCACGCGCCGCTTGAGGGCCTCGGGCGCCAGGTTCAGCGAGTGCGGCGCGCCCCGGTACTCCTTGTCCTCGATGAGCGGCACGAAGCCCGCCGGCACCGCGTCCTCCACCACGTAGTACGCCGAGCGCGCCTTGTTGTCGCCGCGCGCGTCCAGGGTGAGCTCCACGAACACCTCCTCGCCCTGGGCCACCTGCCCCCCGGCGGCCAGCTCCACCTTGCCCTCCGGGCGCAGCACGAAGTAGCGGCGCGAGATGCTCATGCCGTCGGCCCGCGGCTGCACGTCCGACAGCGGCGTGAGGGTGCTGGCGCGCAGCGTGGCCACGCCGTCGAAGGCGCCCACGCTCACCGAGCGCGTGCCCGGCTCGAGCGTGGCCACCAGGCCCATGCCGCGCGGCGCGAAGCTGACCGTGCCCTTGGCGCCCTTCACCTCCGGCGGCGGCAGCTTCTTGAAGGCCTTCGCGTCGCGCTCGATGAGCCACAGCGAGTGCAGCAGCGCCGTGCTCCTATCAAAGGTGGAGAGGTCCGGCTGGCTGAGCAGCTCCAGCAGCCGCCGGCGCGCCTTGTCCACGTCCAGCTTCCCGAAGGAGGCCGCGTGCGCCAGCAGCGCGGTGAGGCCCACGCGGCGCAGCGGGTAGTGGAAGAAGGCCTCGGACTCGGTCGCCGTGTTCAGGCTCGCCAGCTTGACGAAGCCCTCGTTGCTCGCCGTCACCAGCGAGTCCACGCGGGCCTGCAGCGCCGGCTCCTTCATCACCCCCGCCTTCTCCGCCGCCAGTACGGAGAGCGCCAGCGGGTACAGGTCTCCCGGCGTCGCCCGGTCGATGAGGGCGCGCACCCGGTCCGCCTTGCTCGCGCCGTACAGCCGCGAGAGCACGTAGGCGCGCGTCGCGTCGTACTCGAAGGGCAGGTTCTCCTGCGCCTCCAGCCAGCGCGCGGCCTCCGTCAGCCGCGTGTCGTTGGCGTCCACCAGGCCCGCCTCCGAGGCGTACGCCAGGCCGTCCAGGGCGATGAGCGTCATCGCCACGTCCGGCGTGCTGTAGCCGCCAAACCACGTGAAGCCGCCGCCCTTCACCGCCAGGGAGAGGATGCGCGCGGTGCCCTGCACGGAGCGGCTGCGCGCCTCGGCCAGCAGCGCCTGGCTCTCCGGGTCCAGCTTCTCCAGCGCGTCCGCCTTCTTCAGCGTCTGGTAGAGCGCCACGTTCGGCACGGTGGTGGAGACGAGCTGCTCCAGGCAGCCGTACGGGTAGGTGAGCAGCTCGCGCACGTTGCTGAGCGCCGCGTCCACCAGCGAGGGCTGGAGCACCAGCTCCACGTCCGCCACCGTGGCCGTGGTGGGCGCCTGCAACGACAGCTCGCCGCCGCCCCAGGCGGACACCTTCACCGGCTCCGCCAGGGCCGCCGGACGCACCGGCACCGAGCGCCGATCCCTCAGCGGATCCTTGCCGCCCGTCACGTCCACCGCCAGCTCGGCGGCGCCCGCGGTGGTGGCCTTGAGCTGCAGCGGGAGCACCTTCTCACCGCCCTCGCCCAGCTCCACCTTCTCCGCCGCCTGGTTGGCCTGGAGCGCGCCCGCCGAGGCCAGCTTCACCTCCAGCACCTGGCTGCCCTTGGAGGCCATGCCCGCCGACAGGCGCACCGAGGCGAGCGCCTCGTCCCCCGCGCGGAGGAACTGGGGCAGCGACGCGTACAGGTTGAGGCCGCCGCGCGTGGCGAACTCCGCGGTGCCCTCGCCGAAGCGGCCCGAGGTGTCCGCCGCCACCGCCGTCACCACCCAGAGCGTCTGGTTGGAGGGCAGCTTGAAGCGCACCGTGGCGCGCCCGTCCCGGTCCGTCACCACGTTCGGCTGCCAGAAGGCCGTGTCGCGCTCCTCGTCCTTCGCCTTGCGCGTGGGCGGCTTGATGGAGGCGAACGCGTGGTCCGGCAGCCCCGCCATCTTCCGTGCCAGCGCCTCGCCGTAGCCGTAGCCCTGGAACTCGGCGGAGTAGAAGTTGGACACGTTGTTGCGCGCCGGCGGGTAGAAGAAGTCGAGCACCTTCGGGCGGAACTCGGTCTGGATGGCGTAGACGGCCTTGTCCACCACGCCCACCGAGAGCTGCGACACCACGCCCTCGCCGTCCTTGTCCGTCACCCGCACGTCGATCACCTGCTCGGTGAGCGGGGTGGCCTCCGCGCGGCGGGGCTCCAGCTTCACCGTGAGGGTGCGCTCGGCCGGGACGATGCGGAAGGACACCGTGCGCTCCTCCCAGCGGCCGGAGGACGTGGGGTACGCCACGGACACGTACACCCCGCTGCCGAAGCGCTCCTCCACCTCGAAGGAGTGCACCAGCGTGCGGCCGCTCTGCTTCACCAGCTGCGTGCCGAACAGGCCCGCGCCGGTATAGGTGACCCACACCGGGCCCTCGTCCTTGCCGCTCGGGCCCCAGCCGTCGGGCAGCAGGCCCACCAGCCGCGCCGAGTCCCCCGGCGACAGCGTGCCGGACAGCGAGGCCAGCGTGAGGTTGGCCACGCGCGCCACCGGCTCGTCGTTGCCGCCAATCACCAGCATGGACTCCTCGCCCGTCCATGCCTTGCCGTTCTTGTCCTTCACCGTGAGGCGCGCCAGCACCGTGCCCACCTCGGAGGTGGGCACCTTCTCGCGGGCGATGCCGTCGGCGCCCGTGGTGACGGAGCGCTTGTCCAGGCTCTTCTCGGTGCCGTCCGCCTTGCGCAGCACGAACTCCACCTCGACCTGGGTGACGCCGTAGGGCTTGCCGGACAGCGTGGTGGCGCGCACGGCCAGCGTCGCCTCGCCACCCTTCTTCACCACCGCGTCCGAGAAGCTCCCCGCGCCGAACACCTCCACCTCCGACAGGAAGTAGGAGGCGCTCGCGTTGGCGAACGTCTGCTGATCATCCCGCGCGCGCACCGTGAGCGTGTAGCGGTAGGGCAGCCGCTCCTCGCCCGGCTTGAGCGCCGGCACGTTGATCTCGATGACGGCCTCGCCGTTCTCGTCGAACGCCGTCGCGCTCTCCCACGGGTCACCCTCGGCGCCGCGCTCGGCCACGGAGGAGTAGAGCCGCTCCGGCACGCTGAGCTTGCCCTCGGTGGTGGAGGCCGTGCCGTACGTCACCGCGCTGCCCGCCCCGCCCTTGCCCGCGTCATCCACCCACGCGGGCGCATCCAGCAGCGAGCGGTAGAGGAACACCTCGTACTTCGCGCCCTCGGGAGCGCCGCCCGCGTAGCGCCGCGCCTTCACCGTGGCCTTCAGCGCCTGGCCCGGGACGACGTTCTCCTGCTCGGGGTTGAGCTCCAGGTAGAAGGTGGGCTTCACGTAGTCCTGCACGCGCGCCTCGGCCTGGTGGGCCTGCTCGTCCACCGCGGCGTTGATGCGCAGCACGCCCGTGCCCAGGTCCTCCGGCACGTTCATCTCGCCGTGGAAGCTGCCGAACTCGTCCACCGCCACGCGCGTGGACACCTCGCGGCCCTCGGCCGACTCCAGCTTCACCACCACCTGCTTCTTCTTCGGGGTGAACAGGCGCGCCAGGAAGGTGTCCGGCTGGCGCAGCACGCCGCGGAACTTCACCTGGTCGCCCGGCTTGTAGATGGGCCTGTCGCTATAGATGAAGACGTCCGGCGCCACCGCCAGCGAGGAGTAGAAGTCCGTGTCCACCAGCGCCGTGTCCTTGCCCACCGTGGCCGTGGCCAGCAGGCGCGGCTCCGACACCGCCAGCGTCACTTCCCCCTTCTCGTCCGTCTTGCCCGTAGGGCCCTTGCCCGTGGGCAGGAACACCTGCACCTGCGCACCGGCGCGCGGCTGCTGGTCCCTCCCCGCCACGCGCACCAGCACCTGCCCATCCGTCTGCTTGAGCTGCACGGTGAGGTCCGAGACGACCAGCACCACCTGGCCCTCCACCTTGCCCTGCACCAGTTGCAGCACGTAGGTGCCCGCCGGCAGCGGCGCCAGCATCACCCGGCGCTCCTGGAAGCCTCCGCCACCGCCCCAGGTGTTGAAGCCCGGGACGCTGAAGTCCACTCCGCCACCGCCCAGGTCCAGGTTGAGCCACTGGCTGCGCGCCACGGTGAAGCCGGGCGGCACGCCGATGAGCTTGTCCGGGCCCTCCACCATCGTGTTCAGCGACGGCGGCGTGTCCTCGGGGCCGCGCGGCGGCAGCGCCGGGGAGACGGCGTCACGGAACTCCGTGCTGATGGAGTACAGCAGGAAGGTGCTGGGCAGCTTCACCGCGTTGAGGCCGCGGCTGAGCGCGCGCCCCGGGTTCTTCAGCACGGGCGGCGCCTCGTAGGCCCGGCGCAAGTCGCCCTGCGCCTGGATGAAGGCGTCCAGGCTGTCCGGCTTGAGCACCCGCAGCTCCACGGGGCCCTTGCTGTTGAACGCCACGTCCACCGCCACCGGCTCGTCGGTGCCGTAGGCGCGGGGCACGGTGATGTAGAGCGGCTTGGCCGCCGCCACGCCAGCCAGCGTCAGCGCGGCCAGCAGGGAAAAGCGCGTGGAGTACCTCATGAACCAAACCCTCCAGGAACCAGCGAATTGCCCTGCACCGTGCCGCGCAGGCCCACATACGGCAGCGTCTCGAGATCGCGCCGGGCCGCTTCAATCTCCGGCGGCGCCGAGCTCGGCACCGGGTTGTTCTTCCCGAGCTGCTGCTCGGACCAGTACCCGTCCGCCAGCAGCTGGCTGAGCAGGTGGCCCGTGTTCAGTCCAAGCGTCACCGAGCCCTGCGCCCGCAGGCCCTGCACCACCGGGCCCGCCGCGTTGAGCAGGTTGGGGCTCTGGCCCTCGCAGGCCTTCTGCAGCCGCTGCAGCACCGACGGGTCCGAGGCCAGCACCTGGTGCTTGCACAGCATGGCCTGCACCAGCGGGTTGCCGCCGTTGAACATCGTCTTCAGCGCGGGCGCGTCCTCCACCCGGCCCCAGAGGATGGCGAACTCGTGGCCCAGGGCGGCGTCGCCGCGCGGCGTCCACACCAGGGCAATCTGCCGCGTGCGCACCGGGCCCACGTCCCCGCCCTTCCAGTACGCGCCGACCTTCTCGCCCTCCAGCGCTTCGGGCAGCTTGAGCTGCAGCGCCAGCAGCACCGGCGTGTCCGACGGCACCAGCTTGAGCAGATCATCCGAGAGCGGCGCCGCATCCAGCCGCACCTTGTCCATCAGCGGGCCGGCGATGCCGCGCGCCACCAGCCGGTTGCCCTCGGCGGCGAACTGCAGTCGGGTGCCGTTGCCCACTCCCAGCGCGTGCGTGAGGAACACCAGCTCGCGCCCCAGCACCTCGCTGTTGAAGCCCAGCTCGACGTCCACGCCCGACGGCGCCTCCAGCTTCGTCAGCTCCGCGCACAGGCCGCGCAGCACCATCGACGGCTGCCGCGCCACCACCAGGCGATCCGCGGCGCGGCCGGCATACAGCGACTGCTCGGCCACCAGCCAGCGAGCGATCTCGAAGCCGCCCTCCGGAGTGGAGACGGAGCTGCCCTCCGGGCACTTGTCCGAGGTGAAGCCGCCGCGCGCGGCCACCTTGTCCATGGCCTCGTAGGCCGTCACGGCGCCGCTGCTCGGGCTGGGGACGATGAAGACGGGGGCGTTGGTGTCGCTGCCACCGACGAACCACAGCGCGCGGAACGGCGCGTCGAGGATCTGCCCGGCCACCACGTCGAACACCGCGCCCTTGAAGGAGGCCTTCAGGTCCTCGCCGGTGGAGCCGAAGAAGGCGGCCCAGGAGCTGGCGAAGCCCTGGCCGAGCGGCTTCTTGAGCTGCTCCTGGAGCCAGCGGTTCTCCATGAGCGCGCCGCGCACCTTCGCGGGCGAGTACACATCCACCCAGACGGCCGGGGTGCCCAGGGTGGAGACGCTCAGCGGCTTCGGAGCCGGCGGCGGGGGCATGCCCTCCACCGTCGCACCGGCGCTGGGGATGCCCGGCTCACTCGAGCCCGAGGCCTGCGACGAGTCGCCGGAGCCACCCGGGCCTCCGCTGCGGCGGCCGAGCACGAAGGCGCCCACCACCGCGCCGCTCACCAGCACGGTGACGAGCGCGACGAGGATCGCCTTGGAGGCGCCCTTGCCCGGCGGAGGCGAGGCCGGCGGCGGGGCCTCCGAGGGCGGCGGGCCCGGAGGGGTTTCGGATGAGCTCATTGCATCCACTCCTTGAAGCGGAAGAAGCCGAGGAAGGCGGTGTTCTGGGGCACGGGGCGCCACTCCAGCGGCGCCTCGGTGGCGAGCCGGTGCAGCACGCCCGTACGGACGGCGGCGCCCTTCTCACCCGGGTGGTAGACGACGCGCGCCGGCGCGTGCGCCTTGTCCTCCGGGCGCACCACCAGCATCAGATGGAAGATGGGGCCCGAGTCCTGCTCCTGGCGGAATGCCACCAGGTCTCCGGTGCGCAGCGTCTCGACGGTGGCCTCATCGCGGCCCAGCGGCACGAAGCTGCGCGTGAGCAGCGTCTCCGCGTCCGCGAAGTCCGAGGGCCGTCCCTGCACATCGAGCCAGAGGGGACGGCTGAGCCGCTCGGGGAAGAAGCGCTTGTGCGCGCCGCGGTAGGCGAAGCGCACCAGCCCCGCGCAGTCGCGCTGGTCCGGGTGCCAGGCGGGATCGAACTTCGTGAACTGCGCCAGCGCCACGTGGCCCAGCTCGCGCCGCAGCAGCACGTCCCGGGCCTCGCGAGGCTCGGACGCGGCGGGCATCTCCGGAGCGGCGGCGGCCGGAGGCGTGGAGGCGACGAGCGCCAGGGTGAGGGACAGGACGAGCATCGGCGGCCTGGGAGGCGTCAGTCCCCACCCTCGTAGCTCTCGCCCTCACCCTCGTAGCTCTCGCCCTCACCCTCGTAGCCGCCCCCCTCGTCGCCGGAGCCCGAGGCAACGGACTTCGCGGCGTCATCCAGGTTCTTGGGCCACGCGGCGCCCGTGGGCTTGGGGTCCGCCGTGGGCACGTACACCTCGGCCTGGTTGTCCCCGAGGATGTTGATCCACGCCAGCACGCGCGTGGTGCCCGGCGTGGCCAGGGGGATGCGCACCATGCGGCGCACCTCGCCGGGAGTGCCCTCGAAGAGCGCCACGTTGAGGGTGGCCACCGTGTGGGCCTTGTCGCCGCTGGGCCAGTAGTTGGTGGCGATGAGGTAGACGCCCTTGGGCGGCGCCCGGTGGATATAGAGGTAGGGGCCGTAGGCGGGCTGGTCGAAGTCGCCGCCCTGCTCGTTGAGGAAGAAGGTGCCGCCGCTGGGGCTGGACGTGTTCGCCCAGTACACGTGCGCCATCTTCGCGCCGTCGAGCTGCAGCCCGTCCGTGCCCGTGGTGACGCTGGCGTCGGTGGGCTCGTAGATGTGCAGGTCCGTGTACACGCCCTCGGTGTCGCTGGTGAGGATGGCCTTGAGCGGCACGGGCGGAATCTGCGCGTACGTCGTCACCTGCGAGCGCGCCGTGCCGGCCTGGTTGGTGGCCATCACCGTGACGATGTTCTTGCCGCTGGCGGCCGGGAACTTGCGGCTGAAGCGCCCACCGTAGGTGCGCATCAGGTACCGGTCTCCGTTGATGGAGACGACCACCGGATCAATGGTGGTGTCGCTGATCGTCCCCTCCACCAGCATCATCCGGTCCACCGTCCAGCCACCGGTGGGCGCGGTGAGGACGACTTTGGCCAGCTTCGTGCCCTTGCCGATGGGAACGCCCTGCTGGCGCGGGTTTTCTTTCGGCGTCTGGGTGAGGAGGAGGGCCAGGAGTACAGGCAGCATCAGGGGCTCATCCTGTCGGGGTGGGAGACCGTCGGAGACGTTGACGGGGCGACAGACTGCGGCAGCAAGGCTCCTCATTTCAAGCCACCTGCCAGCCATGACCGGGGTGCAAAGACGACATACTTGTGGCATGGGGGCCTCCAGACGTGGTTGGGAGGCCACGCGGTGCTCGGCCCGCCGCGTCTCCCGGGCCACGAGGCCCAGGGGGCTTCGCATCGGGAGGCCGGCTCGTCCATGATGAGCCCGTCTTGGCCGAGTCCCACCTGTCGCCAGCCCTCCCCGCTGCTTCCAGCACCCCTCATCTCAGCGGAGCGAGACGGGCCGTGCTCCTCTTCATGGTGCAGGGGCTGCCGCTGCTCGGGCTGGGCTACGGGGTGTGGCTCTTCTCACGCGAGGGCATCCGCCCGCTGGATGTGGGCCTGCTGGTGGGCATGTACCTGCTCACCATGACGGGCATCGAGCTGGGCTTCCACCGCTACTACGCCCACCGCACCTTCGAGACGACGCGGCCCATCCGCGCCCTGCTCCTCATTCTCGGCTCGATGGCCGGACAGGGCTCCACGCTGCTGTGGAGCGCCATCCACCGCTGGCACCATGCCCACACGGACGTGCCGGGAGACTTGCATTCGCCGACGCTCGGGCGCCACGGGTGGTGGCAGCGGGTGCGCGGCTTCTTCTGGTCCCAGTTCCTCTGGTACCTGGACACGCCGGCCGTGGCGAACTTCGGCCGCTTCCTGGAGCGCCACCGCGCCGCTCCGGACGCCGTGCTGGCCTCGGCGGAGGACAGCCAGGAGCACCGGCTCGTGCGCACCCTGCCGGACCTGCTGCGAGACGAGTGGCTGCTGCGGCTCAACCAGCGCTACGGCCTGTGGGTGCTGCTGGGCTTCGCGCTGCCCACCGTGGTGGGCGGGCTGGCCACCGGCTCGTGGGAGGGCGCGTGGCGCGGGCTCGTGTGGGGCGGCTTCGTCCGCTTCTCGCTCGTGCAGCAGGTCTCCTTCGCCATCAACTCGGTGACGCACACCCTGGGCACGCAGCCGCTGGCCTCGCGGGATGACAGCCGCAACAACGCGGTGATGGCGGTGCTGACGCTGGGCGCCGGGTGGCACAACAACCACCACACCTTCCCCGGCTCGGCCTTCACGGACTTGCGCTGGTGGCAGGTGGATGCCTCGGGCCTGATGATCCGCCTGCTGGAGCGGCTCGGGCTCGCGTGGGATGTGCGCCGGCCCTCCGCCGAGGCCATCGCCGCGCGCCAGCGCCCCTCCCGGAGCCCTCATGAGTGAACACCCGGGCGCACAGCGGCTCAGGCGTTGGCCACCTGCAGCGACTCGGCCTCGCCCAGCGGAATGCTGAAACAGAAGGTGGTGCCCTCGCCGGGCTGGCTCTCCAGCCAGATGCGCCCGCCGTGCGCCTCGACGATCTGCCAGCTCAGGTGCAGCCCCAGCCCCACCACGCCCGTGTAGCCCGTGGCCCCGGGCGGGAGCGGCTCGTAGAGCGGCTCGAAGACGTGAGGCTGGCGCTCGGGCGGGATGCCCGGCCCTTGATCCCTCACCGAGACCACGGCCTCCCTGTCATCGCTCTGGAGTTCCACCGAGATGGTGCCCCCGGGCGGCGAGTACCGGATGGCGTTCTCCAGCAGGTGCGCCACCACGTCGCCCATGCGCTGGCGATCCCCATCGACCATGACGGAGCCCACGCTGTCCACGTGGATGGGGTTCTCCGTGGTGCGGGAGATGCTCTTCACCTTCTCCTCCACCACGGCGCCCAGGTCGAACTGGCCGCGCTCTATCTTCGGCAGCCCTGGAGCCATCCACACCGCGGCGAACAGGTGCTCCACCAGCTGCGCCAGCCGCCGCGTGTTCCGGGCGATGGCCGTGAGCCCCTTCTGCTGGCGCACGGAGTTCACCTCCATGCGGGTGAGGATCTCCGCCCACGTCTGGATGGTGGTCACCGGCGTCCTCAGCTCGTGGGCCGCCGCGGACATGAACTCCTCGCGCAGCCGCAGCGCCTCGCGCACCTCCTGGAACAGGCGCGCCTTCTCGATGGCCATGGCGAAGAGCTGGCCCACCATCCGGTGGAACTCCAGATCCCGCTGGCCGAAGCAGCGCGGGCTGTCGGTGAAGCACGTCATCACCCCCACCAGGTGCCCTCGGGAGTGCAGCGGGATGGCGACCATGCCCCGGAACCCCTCCTCCAGCGCGATCTTCCGGCAGAGCGAGGGCACGTCCTCGCCCAGCACGCTCTCGATGACCTGGATCGTCTCGCGCCGGGCCGCCTGCGCGGTGATGAGCGGCGCGTCGAAGGGGACGATCTGAAGCGCGTCGCGCACGCGCGGCGTCAGGCCGTGCGAGGAGATCAACGAGAGCTGCGAGTGCTCGGGTTTCGCCAGCCACAGGCCGACGGCATCGGCGCCCAGCGCGTGGAGGCTCTGCTCGATGGCCACATGGGCGATCCGCTCCAGCTCCACCTCGCGCACCAGGGCCTGGCTCATGCGGGACATGGCCAGCTCGCGGTCGAGCAGCCGGGCGCGCTCCTGCTCCACCTGCTTGCGGTCGGTGATGTCGTGGACGACCGTCTCGCCCAGGATGATCTGCCCCGCGGAGTTCCGGACGGCGGCGCCATTGACGCTGACCAGCCGCTCCTTGCCGTCCAGGGTGCGCAGGCGCATCTCCACGTCGGTGAAGGTCTCCCCGTCCAGGGTGCGCTGGAAGGGCAGCTCCGCCAGCGTCATCAGCCGGCCATCGCCGTGCCGGAGGCAGTAGCGCTGGAGGTACTCGAACAGCGGCTGGCCCAGCTCGGAGCGGTCCTGGAACCCGAGCAGCTGGCGCCCCGCCGGGTTGGCGTCCACGAGCCTCCCGTCCGGGCTTGCCAGGAAGATGGCATCCGGCACGCTCGCGATGATGGCGTCGAGCTGGCTGGCATGCTGCTCGGCCTGGGCGCGCAGCATGTCCACCTCCTGCTGGCGCTGCGCCACCCGCGCCGCCATCTCGTTGAAGGCGGTGCCGAGCTCCTGCAGCTCATCCCCCGTGCGGATGGACACCCGCTGCGCCATGTCTCCCTGGCCCAGCGCCCGAGCCATCTT
The DNA here is from genome assembly GCF_020103725.1 of Hyalangium gracile. Taxonomy (NCBI): domain Bacteria; kingdom Pseudomonadati; phylum Myxococcota; class Myxococcia; order Myxococcales; family Archangiaceae; genus Hyalangium; species Hyalangium gracile. The sequence goes on from NZ_JAHXBG010000019.1 coordinate 138,175, forward strand.
CTGGAGGCGACGCACGGGCCGGGCATAGAAGCGGGCGAGGATGGCCGACATGAGGGCGCTCAGCAGGAGGATGGCGGCGAAGACCGCCAGCTTGGCGCGGAGCCACGAATAGAGCGGTGCCAGCGCCACGTCCCGAGGAGCCATCACCCCCACGGCCCACGAGTGCCGGGGCGTCGGGACGAAGGCCCCCAGGAAGGAGCCCTCGCCGAGCGGGTGGGTGAACTCGTCCAGCTTCATCGGCGTCCCGGCCAGCGCGACGTAGAGGGGCGCGAAGGAGAAGAACGCATCGCTCTTCTCGTAGGCCAGGTGGGGATGTCCGGTGTGGAAGGCCAGCCGGCCCGAGGGGTCCACGAGGAGGATCTCCTGGCCGGACTGCAGACGAGCCCCCAGGTAGCGCTGCTCCAGCACGTCCGTCTGCATCACCACGTTGACGACGCCCATCGGCCGATTCTCGGGGCCGGGGATGGGCACGGAGATGATGATGGCCGTGCTCTTGGGACGGCGCAGCTCGAGGACCTGGGAGATGGCCGGCATGCCGGTGGCCATCACCTTCTGGAAATAGGGTCGATCACCGATGCGGAGCCGAGGCTCGGCGGGCGTCTCCGGCTCGCCCCAGCCGCGGTTGAGGCCCTGGGCGTCATAGACGCCGACGGCGTCATAGAGCGCGCTGTTGCGGGTCAGCGCCTGCAGGTGCGCATCCAGCCGAGTGGGGTCCAGGGTGTGCACCAGCGGATCATTCGCCACGGCCCGGCCGAACTCGATGGCGGACTCGAAGGACTCGGTGATCTGCACGGCGACGGCCTGCGCCGTCATGCCCTGAGCCTCGAGAATGGTCTCCTGGGTCCTTCGCAGGCCCGAGAAGAAGTCAGCGCTCAGCAGCGCCAGCACAGGCACGAGGACCGCGCCAAAGGCGAGCAGCAGCTTTGCGTGGAAATGCAATCGAGGCATGGGCATCCGGATCGAGCGATACCGTCTCAACACCATGCAGGTTCCCGCCCTTCAGCTTCCGCCCCCCCGTCAGCGCGGAGGGCAGGCAGCGAGGCGGGGCCAGCCCGGATGCCAGTCGAGCAGGGAGACAGCCCTACGACGACTTCACGAGGCCCTCACCGGGCCTCACCAGCACGGCGCGCGAGTACGCCACGCCGAACCCCAGCCGTGTCGCGTTGCGCTCCGTGGAGATGCCCGGCCCCGAGTTGATCATGGCCAGTCGGCTGCCCAGCTCCCGGCCACGCTCGAGCCGCGTGGCCATCAGCGCCTGCTGAATTCCTCGCCGGCGGAACGCGGGCTTCACGGACGCGCCGAACAGCAGGGTGACGTCGTTGCCCGACTCGCAGCCGGCTGCCCCCACCACCTCGCCGTTCACGCGCGCCACGTACAGGTCGTACCCCCTGGCCTTCGCGAAGCGCCTGCCGAAGTCCATGAGCCCTTCCGACAGCTCCATGCCCTCCGGAAAGAAGCCGCTGAAGGCCACGCGGATGTAGTCGTCCACGAGGGTGGGGTTCGTCGGGTCGACCTTCTCGATGCTCACCCCCACCGGCCAGCCCCACGGCAGCAACGAGCGGATCTCACCGGTGCGCTGGAGATCGCGGATGAGGACGTTCTCGAACTCCTGGAGCACGAACCCCCGCTTGCCCAGCCCCTCCATCAGGGCCCGCGGCACGAAGGGGCAGAGCTCCACCTTCGGCTCGGCGCCGCGCTCGGTGAAGAAGGTGATCATCCGGTCGAGCTCGGCGTCGGTGGGCACACCGTGAAACCCCAGCCCGCAGACCTTGTTCACCGGCGAGCCGGGTGTGTCGAAGACCATCCACCCGCCCGCGACGGGCACCACGTCGGTGGCCAGCCCCTCCAGCGAGGTCCCCTGCTTGCGCTCCACGAGGCGTGCGATCTCGGCGAAATCCAGGCCCTTCATCTCGACTCCTCGACGGGTGAGGACATGAAACAGGTCTCATCTCAGGCCGGGTCCGCGACGCGGCCCATGAAGAGCAACATCCCGGAGCGGATGTCGCGCAGGAAGAACAGGAAGGGATGATCGGCGCGGAAGTCCTTGGGCTTTCCAGGCCGCATGGCCGTCCGGGAAATCATGACGACGGCGGTGGCGGCGGCGGCCTCGGTGCCCTTCTCGTCCAGCTTGACGAAGGCCTTGTGGAACACCTTGCTGATGTGCAGGCGCTCCGCCGGGTTCTTCGGGTTGGCCATGCCCGTGAAGTCCGCCCGATCCGGATCGAAGGCGCGCGCCATGCCCATCTCGCCCAGCACCCTGCCCAGCTCCAGCGAGCCCCCGGGGTTGACCTCGAAGCGCGGCAGCACGACGTGGACGCGCTCGCGCGACAGGGCGTCGATCCAGTCCGCCACCTGGGCGCTCGTGAGCTTGCGCTCGATGGCCTCCAGCCCATCGACGGCGTCCGGGAGCACGAAGAGCATCGACAGCTCCCCTCCTTCATAGGGGAGCTCCAGCACCTTCACGCCGTCCACCTGGGCGAAGCGGTAGTCCCCCGTGCGGTGCATCAGGGGCACATCCCTCGGAGCCTGCGGCGCGACGAAGAACGGCTCGCGCTGGGTGAGCTCCTCCGAGAAGGGCTGGGCCCAGGCCGCCTTGAAGTAGATGGCGTTGACGAGCACCAGCCGCGTCACCTCGGGCACCAGGCTCCCGGGCGGCAGCAGCTCCGGGATGCGCCCCTCCGTCCTGTGGGCGGCCCAGTCGTTGATGAGCCGGCGCGTGGCCTCGATGTCGGCGCGGAAGTCCACCGGCTCCAGCGGAGCGCCGAAGGCTGTCCGGGTCCGCTCCAGGTAGGGCGGCTCGAACGCGAAGTCCTTCGCACCAAAGAGCCGGCTGGCCAGCCGCAGGAGCGCGGGCCCGGCGCTCGTGTTCCACGCCTGGAGCAGCCGCCCCGCGGAGCCCATCACGTCCTCGGCCGAGCCCTCGAAGTGGAGCACCTGCTTCATCTCGGCGGCCGTCTCTCCCCGGGCTCCGCCCCACGCCATCGTCAGCGCCAGGGTGAGGCTCGCGGGCGAGACGGCCAGGTTGCCCGCCGTCTCGCGGATGCGGCCCCACAGCTCGACCGCGAACGCGTTGCTGCTCGTCGCGAGCCGGGCCAGCGCCTCCGGCTCGGGGGGCTCGACAGGCACGACGGTGTCAGCGGGCTTCAGCGGTTCCATGGATGCTCCCGAGCAGTTCCGCCACGTTGCCCATCCGACTGCGCTCCTGTCACTCAATGACGGATTCTCGGTTTTAGCGAATCCAGCAAAATCCACCACTGTCAGATCAGCACTTAAAGTATGGCTCCTCTTTTGAGCAGGAGGACCCAGCGTGAACAAGCCGTTCGAGACACCCACCCGATTCCGTGCGCGCAGCGTGTGGCTGGCCGCATGTACGTCCACCCTCGTGGCGGCGATGACCGCGGGCTGTGGCGCGGTCGAGCTGGCCGAGCCCGAAGTCGCGCCCGCCGTCGAGCCCCTCCTCGAACCCGTCGCCCAGGAGGCCCTGAACCCCGAGCGCCGCGGCATCGGCGCCGAGCCTCTGCCCGAGCGGCAGGGCCCCTCCGCCCAGGCCGTCACCGTCGATGCGCGACGCTCGCTGGCCGTCACGGACCAGGCCATCCTGAGCCAGTTCACCTTCCAGGAGGTGATGGATCAGCTCGTCGCGCAGGCGGGCATTCCGGGCCTCACCCGGCTCCAGCTCTTCCAGCAGTGGTGGGACACCCAGCGCCCGGCGCCGGGCCTGGGGCTGGGGCCCCACTGCACGGACGCAGGCATCGCGAACATGAACGGCTTTCCCTACGCGTGCCCGCGCGCCGAGGGCAACCAGGCCACGGTGGATCCGTTCATCAACCCCACCGGCCCGAATTCCTACATGCCCATCGGCCTGTTCAACCGCTTCGACCTGGCGCCGACCAACGGGGCCAACTGCGGTGAGTACCGCATCCTCTTCGCCCGGCGGGGCGGAGTGACGGACGGTGCGCGCAACCTCATCATCTTCGAGGCGGTGCTGCCCAACCCCTCGCCGAGCCGGGGCCTCCACGGCTGCCGGCTCGTGGCCAACTTCTGGGCCAACCTCTCCGCCAACAACGACGTGAGCGCCCGCGCCGCGGCGCTGAAGAGCTTCTACTTCACCGGCCTGAGCGGCTTCATGCCCGTGGTGCACATCGACAACTACGGCAACCGCGCCAGCAACACCGGCCAGGTGCGCACCAACCAGTTCATGGAGTTCAACTGGCTGCTGCGCGAGTTCAAGGTGAAGAAGACGTGCGGCACGGCGTGCACCCTGCAGTTCATCCCCATCACGGTGAAGACCAACCCGGGGGGCAGCCTCTTCAGCCCCGGCTCCACCCACGCCCTGGCCGCCGAGTTCCAGGCCACGGCCTTCCCGGGCCAGGTCCCCGCGCTGGCCGTCAACAACGTGAACACCTTCAACATGACGCTGGCCGACAAGTTCAACGCCGGCGAGAGCGACTCGCAGGAGGGCCCCACGTCCGACGCCAACTACAGCGACTTCTTCGGCACCGGCCCCAGCACCCTGCGCACCAACATCCAGGCGAAGATCCCCACCTCGAGCGGCCTGACGCCGGACCACATCGTCGCCCGCGCCAAGGCGCTGTCGTGCGCGGGCTGCCACCAGCTCAGCAACGGCGCCGCGCTCGGCGGCGGCATCACCTGGCCGAACTCCCTGGGCTTCGTCCACGTGCGCGAGTCCTCTCCGGAGGCGAGCCCGGAAGGCGGCACCCGCTTCGTCGTCTCGCCCGCGCTCACCAGCACCTTCCTGCCCCACCGCAAGGCCGTGCTGGAGCACTTCGTGAACACCGCGTGCGGCGACGGCGTCTGCCAGAGCTGGGAGTCCGCCACGGTCAACAGCTGCGTCATCGACTGCGGCTGTCCGCCCAAGTACAACCGGTGCTGCGACACCTGCGTCCCGTCGACGGTGCAGTGCACCGATCAGGCCTGCCCGGACGTGGTGCTCGAGTAGGGCGTTCCTCCCGCTAGAGAGCCCCGCGCCAGGCCTGGGGCTGGGAGCCGGAGCAGCACCGGCTCCCCGCCTCCAGCGGCCTACGGCGCCTCGCCGCGAGCGATGACTTCGATCTCTCCCAGGCTCGCCACCTTCGCGCCGTAGAAGGTGCCCGTCACCGAGCCCAGCTCCACCCGCACCACGCGCGCGCGCACGTCCGAGAAGCTCACGTCCGTGCCACTCACGGCGAGGTTGCTCGCGGTGCCGGTGCCCACCAGCTGCGTGGCGCCCGCGTCCGAGTAGAGCTTCACGGTGGCGCTGCCCACCTGGATGGAGACGTTCGCCTCGCCGCCCTGGCGCGGGTTGTACAGCCGCACCTTGCGCACCGTCACCGGCACCGGGAAGGTGAGCTGCACCCACTGGTTCGCCTGCTGCTCCGCGGCGCTCCGCCAGTAGCGCCAGATCTCCCCCTTCGTCACGCGGCGGTCGATGACGCCCGTGTTGAAGGCGGGATCCAGCGTGGAGGAGACGGCGACGGTGGCGCCGGGAGCCAGGTTGCTCCACTTCGCCTCCTCGTCGGTGGGAGGCAGCGGAATCATCGTGTGGCCGGCATGGCAGCCCACGCACCGGGACACGGTGCCCGGCGGCGCGAAGTTCATCCCCGCCACATGGCTGGCGCCGTCCGGGTGGGGCCCGCCCGTCACCGGCACCTTGTATCCCTGCGAGGCCGGGCCGCGGAGCTGCTCGAACAGCGGCACGTTCGCGGGCGCGGTGTCATCCATCACGGAGCCATCCGGCGCCACGGGCTTCTCGCCCAGGAGGATGGGCCAGTCCAGGTGGGGGAAGGAGCCCGGGCTGGTGCGCTGGTGATCGATGTAGAAGCGGAGGCTCGCCGCCGAGCCCACCGGGGGCGCGCTCACCACGTCCCAGTCCACCGGGGCGTTGGCGTACACGTTGAGCGCCGCGAAGGTGAACCTGCCGTCCACGTCATACGGGCCCGCCGCCGTGGGAGGCAGCGGCGAGGGGGCCGGCGCGCTCGGGTTGTCGACGTACCGGTCCCTGAGCACCGGCGGCTTCGGCCGGGGCCCCAGCACCCGCGCGCGCACCTCGGCCGCGCCGGGCACGTCGTAGAGCAGCTTCGCGCCCTGGCCGTCCGCCTCCACCACGTACAGGGCGTAGTCCTGCTGCACGTTCGGGGCGATGGAGACCACCAGCCGCCCATCCGGCAGCACCTCCGGCTCGGCGGCGTATGTGCCCTTGAAGATGCCGTAGGAGGTGGGGTTGGTCGCGCTCACGTAGTCCAGCGTGAAGTCCGCCACGCCGAGGATGGGCTGGTAGGGCGTGGGGCCGCGCTCGTAGCGGCGGATGCCACCGAAGCCGCTCGCCTCCGTCATGTTGTACATGGGGAAGAAGTTGGCGAAGAAGACGCCCTGCGGGCTGAAGGCGCCGCCATAGACGTGGTTCTTCTCCTCCAGGCGGAAGCGCCCGTTCCACAGCTCGAGCCCCGTGCCGTCCGGGTTGATGGCCGCCGCCTGCCACGCGTTGCGGAACATGTCCGGGCCGCCCACGGGGTTGCTCCGGTCCGTCGTCAGCCCATCCTTCCGGTCATACCCTCCCTGCGGGTTCGCGAGGGTGCTCATGTCGTTGGTGGGGAAGCGGTGGTTGCGCCACCAGCGCGCGTAGACGACCTTGCCCGTGAGCGGATCCACCAGCGGCCGGTCCGCGCCGTTGCGCTCGGCGGTGATGCGGTGCAGCCGCGAGCCGTCCAGGTTCATCACGAACAGGTTGGTGGTGCGCACGCCGCTGTACTGCCCATACGAGGGCCAGCGCGTGGAGGAGAAGACGAGGCGCCCGTCCGGCAGGAAGGCGGGATCGAAGTCGTCATACCCCTGCAGCCCATTGGCCGCCGGGCCGAAGCGGCTGTAGTCCAGGCCCGGCTCCGGAGGGCTCACCAGCCGCAGGTTCGTCCCGTCCGCGTTGATGGCGTACAGGCGCCACGCCCCCAGGGACTTCGCCGGCGCCGTGTCGTGGGTGCCCGCGGGCAGGCCGGAGAAGACGATGGTGCTGCCGTCATACGAGACGGCCGGCCCGTTCACGTCCACCAGGTTCAGAGTCTGCGCCGAGGGCCGCTCGCCGTCGACGAGCACGCGCAGCTGGCCGCTGGACTCGCGGACGATGAGGCGGCCGGGCACCGAGGGCCGCACGCGGCTGTGCGCCCCCACGCCCGGCATCGCGTTGGGGACATCCCAGTAGATGCTGCCCTCGGGCATCACCTTGCGCGAGACGAAGACGAGCGCGGGCACGCCGCCATCCGTGGGTGGGCTCACCCCGCCATCTCCGGAGCCGCCATCCCCCGGGCCGTTGCTCCCTCCATCGTCCGCGGTGCCACCGTCCGGCTCATCTCCAGGAGGCTCGGAGCCGGAGCACGCGGCGACACACCCCAGCAGGCACAGCGCGACGACCAGACGACTTCGGGACATGGACATGCAGGCTCCTCACGCGATCACGGCTCGGCCCTCCCGAGGGCCCCGGGCTACTTCGTCCCCATCGAGCCCGCCGAGGGCGCCGGCTTGCTGGCCTTGGCCTTGGCCGGCTCCTGGGCGGGCGCGGCCTCCGGCTCGAACACCCGCAGCGTCCACATCGAGCCCGTGCTGTAGCCCGGCAGGTGGAGCGGGTTGAAGAGGCTGGCGCTGGTGGCGAAGCCGCCCGCGTAGGCCCGGGGGAACTCCGTCAGCTTCAGCTCGCAGCCGGCCAGCACCACGCCCGGGCGCGGCACCGCGTTGCTCACCGCCGTGCACTTACCCACCGCCTCGAAGTGCCCCTCGGGCAGCTCGAAGCTGGCGTAGATGTCGCCCTGCGAGCCCTCCGCGAAGGTGCGGTCCGTGATGCGCAGGCACGCCAGCGCGGCCCCCACGGGCTTCTTCCCGCTGGCCTTCACCTTCCCATCCGTCGGGCTCGTCTCGGGCACGGAGACGCTCCCCTGCATCTTCACGTTCGCCTGGAACGGCGCGTCATGGCACGCGTTCGGATCCGCCGCGGCCTTGGGGTCCTCCAGGGTCTGGAACTGGATCACCATCTCTCCGGCCAGCGCGGCACCGGGCAGGGCGAGCACGAGCGAGACGAGGCACACAGGAATGCGCGGCATGGATCAACTCCCGTTGAAGGGTGGAACCGCCATGATGACAGAGCCGTGTGACGGGCTCCGGGCCCCTACTCCCAGGAGATCTCGTACTCACTGTCGAGCAGCCCGAGCGGCCGTCCCTGGACGTGGACGCCGCGCGCTCCAGCCACCAGCAGCGTCCCCCGGAGGACGCCCTCGTGGTAGGCGGGGGGCATGAAGTCCCGCCGCATGAGCACGCGCCCGCGGCTGCCACCCACCCACATCACGCTGCGCTCGCCATAGCTCACCGCCGCCCGGTAGCTGGAGGGCAGCTGGCTGAGCAGCCGCTTCGGGTTGCCTTCGGCCAGCAGCAGCGCCGTCTTCCCCGCCATGGAGCCCAGGAAGTCGCGCGCGGCCTGCTCGCCCAGCCAGCGCAGCATCCGCTCGCACCCACCGAGCCGCGGCCCCACGTGCCCCGAGGCGCTCAGGCACAGCCGCAGGAAGCTGGCCACCGGGTAGGTGAAGAAGTCGACGTGCTTGCGCTCTCCGGTGGCCTGCCGACAGTGCCGCGCCACCTCCTCACCCATCAGCTGGCCCACGGCCCCCAGCACGCCGTTGAAGAACATCCCGCGCACCGCGTCCTCGGGCCTTGCGAGCACGAGGTGGCGCTCCAGCAGCCCCTCCGAGCCGAGATCCACCTCCACCACTTCCTGGGCCAGTCCAGTCATGGTGCCGCTCCTTCTCGAGAGGGAAGACTGCGATGGCACTGCCAGGGGACGACAGGCGGGCTACAGCCGCACGAGCTGGGCGCCGTAGTGCACGCTGGCGCCCACGGCCGCCACGAGCACCAGGTCCCCGCTGCCCAGCCGCACCTGGCCGGACTCCAGGTCCTCGGCCAGCAGGATGAGCATGCCGGCCGCCGAGGTGTTGCCGTAGCGGTGCACGTTCATCGCCACGCGCTCGGGCGGCAGGCCCACCGACTGCGTGAAGAACTCCATCAGCCGCCGGTTGGGCTGGTGGAAGTAGTAGCGCTTCACCTCGGAGCGCAGCTCCGGGTGGCGCTCCAGCACCCCGTCGATGCAGTGGCGCATGTAGACGGGGTAGCTCTCGGCCACCTTCTGCCCGTCCACCACGAAGGCCATGTCGCCCGGGCGAGCCCGGCCCTGGTGGGGCAGCTTCATGCCGCCACCGCCGCGGCGAATCACCAGCTGCTCGTGCGTGTTGCCGGACAGGGTGGAGAGGATGCCGGTGCCACTGTCGCCGTCCGCGCGCAGGATGACCGCGCCCGCGCCGTCGCCGAAGACGTACGCCGACAGGAACGCGTTGAGCGGCTTGCGCCCCGGCCCGGGGACGATTTCATCGGTGTAGACCTCTCGGTTCATATGAGGAGAGGTCAGCGTGGAGGCCACCACCGCCACGTTCTTGAAGCGGCCGCCCTCCATCATCTTCGCCGCCATGTCGATGATGTACGTCGTGCCGCCGCAGCCGTCGTCCACCACCAGCGCGAAGGTGTCCGTGCGGCAGCCCAGGCGCCGGTGCAGCTCCATCGCGTCGTGGTTGAAGTTCAGCTCGTCCGGCGAGCACGTGACGAGGAAGATGGCATCCAGCTCGCGCGGCTCCACGCCCGAGTTCTTCAGCGCCTTGCGCAGGGCGATCTCGCACATGTCCGTGTTGGAGGCCGGGTAGATGGGGAGATCATTCTCGGGCGGCGCAATCGCCGTGCCCCTCTCGTCGATCTCCCACAGGTAGCGCCGCTCCTGGATGCCCGTCTTCTCCAGGATGCGCTCGGCGGACCAGCCAGGAAACGCCTTGGCGATGCGCTCATTGGTGATGACTCGAGATGGAACGAAGGCACCGGCTCCTGCGAAGCGGACAGTAGGCATGAGCGTTTCTCGCGATGTTGGAGGAGCTTCCCTGCTGATGGTTTGGATGAGCAGGGCGCATGCCACGACCGCAAGTGGCCGGAAGAACGCTCGCGCTACGCGCGCTGGACCTTCATTCTTGAATTTCATTTTTGTCTCGTTTTGCTGCAATTGCTCTCAATTCCTCGATTTTTGAGCAAACCTTCAGCGGCGAAGCCCTCGGATTCACGTGTGAATCGATCTGCGTGAAACCCCTTAGATCCAGGAGCCTCCCATCGGGAAAATCTGAGGGTGTGGGTCAGACTCCTCACTCACCAAGTCACTGGAGACCCCCCGGGGTCAGAATGACCCTCAAAGAGCTGTCCAGCATGGTTGAAATGACCCACCTTCTGGTGTCCATCTCGACTCACCTGAGGCAGCAGAGACCTTTCAGGGTAGAAGAGCCCCCAAAGCTGGCGGTCGTGCCAGGGGAGGCCGTGGGTGTCCGAACAGGCCAGTGAGCGACGCGGGCTGCACGCCCAGCGCGAGCTTTGGAGGGACGGGCGCTGGCTCCGGTGGGTGCTGGCGGTGACGTTCGTGCGGCTGTGCGGGACGATGATGCCGTTTGCCCTGCTGCTGGCGGGCGAGACGGCGCTCGGCTCCTTCTCCGCTGGCGCCTGGATGACGAGCGCCTACTCCGCCGGAGCCGCCCTCGCCGCCCCCTTCCGGGGCCGGGACATGGACCGCCGCCGCCTGCCGGAAGCCATGCGGGTGCCCCTGCTCCTTCTGGCGACGTTGTGTGTCGCGGTCTCACTCGCCTGCGCGGCCCGCGCGCCGCTGCCGGTGCTGCTGGGCCTGTCTCTGCTGCTGGGCGTCATCCCCGCGGGCGTCGCTGGCGGATACCGTGCGCTGTTGCCCTCGCTTCTCCCACCCCGGATGCTGGAGCCCGCCTTCTCCATCGACGCGGTGCTCACCGAGGTGGCGTGGATCGGCGGTCCGCCGCTGGTGGGGTTGCTGGCGCTCGTCCACTCGAGCCTCACGCTGGGCCTCATCACCGTGTGCGCCCTGGTGGCCGTCCTGGCCAACCGGCGCCTGCCCTCGCGCGAGCCGCCGCCGGCCTCCGACGCTCCGGTGAGGGGCCTGTCCCTGGGGCCCTTCTTGAAGGGCCTGCCGCCGCTCGTGTTCGTGGGCGCCATCGTCACCGGGGTGAGCTGGGGCGCGGTGGACACGGCGCTGCCGGCGCGGCTGGTGCAGCTGGGCTCGCGCGCGGAGTTGTGGGGCGCGCTGGCGGCGCTGGTGTCCGTCACGAGCGCCATCGGCGGGCTGCTCTACACGAGCCTGGCGAAGCCGGCCTCGGCCGGAGAGGCGCTGGGACGGGCCCTGCTCTTCCTGGCGCTCTGGAGCGGGTTCCTGATGCCGCTGTGGTTCTCGCAGGGGCTGGCGAGCACCGCGGTGTGGCTGGGCGCCGCGGGCTTCTTCCTGGCGCCCCTGGTGGGGCTCATCACCTTCCTGCTGCAGCAGACGCTGCCGGCCACGCGCCAGGCCGAGGGCTTCGCGGTGTACGGCTCCTGCTGGTCGCTGGGCATCGGCGCGGGCAGCGCGCTGACGGCGGTGCTCCTGGAGCACTCCAGCGCCCGCATGGCGCTGCTGCTGTCCGGGGCGGTGCCGCTGGCGGCGGTGCTGGTGGGCGTGCTGCTGGTGCGCCCCCTCCTTCGCTCCGCCGCGAGCTCGCTGCCGCCGCTCAAGAGCGTGCCGGCTCCGGAGCCCCAGGGGGACGCCGGGGCAGGGTCACCGTGAACGTCGTCCCGTTCTCCAGGCTGGAGTCCACGCGGATGTGGCCTGCGTGGGCCTCGGTGATGTGCTTGACGATGAAGAGCCCCAGGCCGATGGAGTGGCTGCCCCGCGAGCCCGGGTCCTCGCCGCGCTTGAGCGGCTGGAAGAGCTGGCCGATCAGCTCCGGCGGGATGGGCGCTCCCATGTTGTGCACGGAGAGCACCACGCTGTCGCGCCAGCCATGCGTGCGCACCCGCACCGCGCAGTGCTCGTCCCCGTAGGTCAGCGCGTTGTTCACCAGGTTGGTGATGAGCTGGGCCAGCCGGTCCGCGTCCCACGCGCCCTGGCCGTCTGCGGTGCGCTCCACGACGAGCCGCCGGTGCGGATGGGCCAGCTGCACCTCCTCCACCACCAGCCGGGTGAGCTCGTGCAGATCCATCGGCCGGAATTCCACCGGGATGGAGCCGCTCAGCCGGGCCTGGGTGAAGTCCAGCAAGTCCCTGAGCATGCGGGTGGCGCGCTCGGCGCTGGTGACGATGCGCTGGACGGACTGGCGCTGCGACTCGTCCAGCCCGCCCTTCTTGAGCAGGAGCCGGGCCGCCATGGAGATGGCGTTGAGCGGGTTGCGCAAGTCGTGGCTGACGATGCCGATGAGGTGCTGCTCGAAGTCGGCCCGGCGCTGGGCCTCGTGCTCGGCCACCTTGCGCTCGGTGATGTCCTGGAAGGCGCCCACCATGCGCACGGCGTGGCCCTGCGCGTCCCGCACCACGTAGCCCCTGTCGTTGACGAACATGTACGAGCCGTCCCCGCGCCGGAACCGGTACTCCTCCATCCAGTGGTTGCCCCCGGTGTCGACGACGGCCTGGAGGCTGTTCACCACGCGCTCGCGATCCTCGGGGTGGATGTTGTCGGCCCACCAGTCCAGGGCCATCTCCACCTCCCCCGGCGCGCGGCCGGTGAGCCGGTGGACGTTGTCGCTCCAGTGCACCTGGTGGGTGGACAGATCCAGATCCCACACGGCGTCGCTGGTGGCCAGGATGGCCAGCCGGTAGCGCGTCTCGGACTGGCGCAGCTCCGCCTCGGCCCGCAGGCGCTCGGCAAGCTCGCGCGGCCCGTCCTGGCCGTCCCGCAGCGCCTGCTCGTGCTCCAGGGCATAGCACCGCAGCGCCTCGGCTCCCGCGTGGGACAGCACGTCCAGCAGCCGCCGCAGCGCGTCCGTGTCCAGCAGGCACGCGCCCTCACGGAGCACGTCGAGGATCACATCCCGCAGCACGGAGTACTCGCGCACCACCGCGGCGATGGCGAAGCCGCGGTGGAAGCACTCGCGGCCGTGCGACTGGGCGAGGGTGCCCACCGAGGCCGGCACCGTGGAGCCGGTGGCGACGGGCTCGCCCCGCAGGGCAGCCCCCAGCGCGTCGAGGAGCCGCGGCAGCGCCTCGAGCAGGCCGCCCTGGAGCGCGGGCGTGGACTGCAGGCGCACGCGCTCCTCCCACCGTTGGGCGATGGCCTGGCTCCGAGCCTGCAGGAAGTCCGCGAGGCCTTCGCTCGCCGGGTCGCACGGGCTCATGAGAGACAAGCTGCCTTCGGTGGAGTCCATGCCACCGTGGGTCCTCCGTCTTCACCGGATCGCCAGCCAATGTGCTCACGCCGAGGCGTGATGGCGAGAGCCCTCCTCAGGGGCCCGGCTGCTCGAACGGGCCACCTCTGAGTCCGAGGCGGGCGGACGTGGGAGCGCCTGCCGTCACACGCGCGGCGCCAGCTGGCTCCGCATCACCAGCAATTCACAGGCGACGTCGCGCGCCGCACGGTGCCGCGCGGAGGCTGCCTCCAGCCGCTGCCGTGCCTCGGCGCTGCCATCCAGGCCTCGACGAGCCTGCTGCAGCTCGAGCGTGGACACCATGAGCAGGGTTGCCAGTTCCAGCTGCTGGAGCTCCATCGTCCATCTCCTACGAGGCGTCCCGACCGTTGTACCAGCCACCTGCCTCCGGCCCCAATTCCTGGACACGGGGAAATCCGCAATACCTGACAGAACCGCCACTTCGAGGGTTGGCCCCCGGTGCCGAGCCATCTAAGGTGTGACGCACCACGGCAGTTCCGGGGGAGCAGGCCCGGAGCGCCGGTGCCACCGCGCCATGGGCCACATCCACATCATCCGCGACTTCCCCTCCCCGCAGGAGGGCTTCCAGCGCACCCTGCGCATCTACACGCCGGAGGGGTACGACGAGCACGGCTCGCGCCGCTATCCGGTCCTCTACATGCACGACGGGCAGAACGTGTTCGCGCACCCGGAGTCGGCGGTGTTCGACACGTGGTGCGCCAACCACGCGCTGGAGGCGCTGGTGCGCGAGGGCCGGCTGGAGCCGTGGCTCATCGTCGCGGTGGATGCGGGGCTGGGGCGCTTCCAGGAGTACTCGCCGTGGGACGAGCCGCGCAACCAGGTGCGGGGCCGCGGCCAGGCGTACGCGCGCTTCCTGGTGGAGGAGCTCAAGCCGTACGTGGATCGCGTCTACCGCACGCGCACGGAGCCGGAGTGGACGGGGGCGATGGGCTCGTCGCTGGGCGGGCTCATCTCGCTGTACCTCGGGTGGAAGCACCCGGAGGTGTTCGGGCGGATTGGGGGGCTGTCGCCCACGGTGATGTGGAGCTACAGCCGGCTCTTCGAGGAGTGGAAGGCGCACAGCCAGAAGTGGACGCGCATCTACCTGGACGCGGGCAGCACCGAGCACATCGACGCGGGCGGGGTGGCGCTCAACTACGGCGAGGCCACGCGCGAGTTCTACACGCACCTGAAGAAGCTGGGGTACCACGACCACGAGCTGCTGCTGGTGCTGGAGCCCGGCGGGCAGCACCACGAGAAGGACTGGCAGCGGCGGCTGCCGTTCGCGCTGCGCTGGCTGCTGAGCTGAGCGGCCGGCGCCCGGCTACGGATTGAGGGCCTGGACGAAGCGGATGTCGTCGCGCAGGCGGTCCATGTCCATGTGGCGGGTGAGGTAGAGCTCGGTGCCCATGGCGGCCTGGTATACGGAGGGCAGGTTCGAGCTGTGCTGCAGCAGCGTGGGGCCGAGCCTGCGCACCACCTCCTCGTGGGAGTGGCGGTAGGGGCGGCCGGCGCGCCGGGCGATGTGGCACACGTGGTACTTGGGCGTGTAGCGGAAGTCGCTCACGGGCTCGCCGGTGACGAGGCGTGCCCAGAGCCGGTACACGTCGATGTCGCAGGCGTAGTTGATCATGTCCGTCATGAAGCCGCCGGGCGGACGGAGGTTGGCCTCCAGCGCGACGAAGCTGTCATCCGGCAGGCGGAAGAACTCCAGGTGGAACCAGCGCTCGCGCAGGCCGAGCGCGGCCACGGCCTTGCGGCCCAGGGTGTCGAGCGCCTCGGGGATGTGCTTGAGGCTCCAGAAGGAGATGTCGCGCCTCTCCGTCACCACCTCCATGACGCCATCGCTGTACTGGTGGCTCAGGGTGAGGAGGATGCGGCCCTCGCGGTCCACCAGGCCGTCAAAGGTGACGATGGTGCCCTTGACGAAGGCCTGGGCGACGTAGGGGGTGATGGGCGGCTGGGGGATGGCCTGCTCCACCTCGGCGTCGCTGCTCACCTTGAAGGTGTGGGCGGCGCCCACGCCCACGTCGGGCTTGAGGACGAGCGGGTAGCCGACGCGCCGGGCGAAGGCCTTGACCTGGTCGGCGCTCTGGACGAGCTCGAGCTCGGGGTGGGGCACGCCGGCCTCGCGGAAGGCGGCGGCCATGCCGGACTTGCTGCGCAGGCGGTCGATGTCGTGGGGCTTGAGGCCGAAGACGTTGAAGTCCTCGCGCAGCCGGGCCTCCTGGCCCAGCCAGGACTCGTTGAGCGACTCGATGCGGGCGAGGCGGCCGTGGCGCCAGGTGAGGTAGCCGGTGGCGCGCAGCAGGGAGTCGTAGTCGTGGAGGCTGGGGGTGAAGAAGTACTCGCGGATGGAGTCCCTCAGCTCGTGGCGGAGCGTCTCGTAGGGGGCGTCGCCGACGGCCAGGACATTGACGCCCCGCTCTCTCAGCGCCGTGACGAAGTGGAAGTACTGCGGCGGAAAGTGGGGGGAGATGAAGACGAAGTTCATGGCTCCTCGGAGCGGGGGCTCCCGTGGGGAGGACCATAGCGCGGGATCGCTCGGTGCTCACTTCCTTGTCCGGAGGGTGTGCGATCAGGCCCACTCCCAGCGGGTTCCATCCTCTGGTGGACAGGGAAGGTGTGGGTGGGCGGACCCATCGGAGAAACCGATGCATCGCTGGGGCATCCAAGACGGATGATGAGCACACCTCTCTCCATCCTGGACGTCATTCCGGCTCCGGAAGGGGCTTCGAGCTCCCAGGCGCTGCGCCGCAGCCTGGAGCTGGCCCGCCTGGCGGATCGGCTGGGCTACACCCGCTACTGGTTCGCCGAGCACCACAACATGCCGGGCATCGCGAGCACGACCCCGGAGATCATGATCGCGCTGGTGGCGGAGGCCACCTCGCGCATCCGAGTGGGTTCCGGCGGGGTGATGCTGCCCAACCACGCGCCGCTCAAGGTGGCCGAGGCCTTCAAGATGCTGGAGGCGCTGTACCCGGGCCGCATCGACCTGGGCATCGGCCGGGCGCCGGGCACGGACCCGAGGGCGGCGCTGGCGCTGCGGCGCACGCGGGAGGCGCTGGAGGTGGACGACTTCCCGGAGAAGCTGGTGGAGCTGGTGGCGTTCGGGAAGGGGCAGTTCCCGGCGGGCCACCCGTTCGGCGCGGTGAAGGCGGTGCCGGACGACGTGCCGCTGCCGCCCATCGTGCTGCTGGGCTCGAGCGGGTTCAGCGCCCAGCTGTCGGCCCGGCTGGGGATGCCGTTCGGCTTCGCCGCGCATTTCAGCCCCGAGCCTCCCGACGGGCCGATGCTCGCCTACCGCGAGCAGTTCACGCCGGGGGTGCTGGAGAAGCCCCACGCCATCCTGACGGTGTCGGTGGTGTGCGCTCCGACGGACGCGGAGGCGGAGCGGCTGGCCTCCAGCGTGATTCTGTCCTTCGTGCGCGCGCGGACCAACCAGCGCGGCAAGCTGCCGAGCCCCGAGGAGGCGCTGGCCTACCCCTACACTCCCTTCGAGCGGGAGGTGGCGGAGTCGATCCGGGCGATGCAGATCATCGGCTCGCCGGCGACGGTGAAGCAGCGAATCACGGCGCTGGTGGAGCGGACGGCGGCGGACGAGGTGATGGTGATGACGAACACTTTCGGCCACATGGAGCGGCTGCGCTCGTACGAGCTGCTGGCGGAGGCGCTCCTGAGCTGAGCAGGATGGCCCCACTCTGGAGGGGAGAACCATGGAGAGGCGACGGATCGGCTCGCTGTCGGTGTCGGTGATTGGGCTGGGGTGCAACAACTTCGGGATGCGGCTGGACGCGCAGGCGACGGCGGCGGTGTTGGATGCGTCGCTCGAGGCGGGCATCAACTTCCTGGACACGGCGGACATCTACGGCGGGACGAAGAGCGAGGAGTTCATCGGCCGGTGGCTCGGCAAGCACCGCGAGCAGGTGGTGCTGGCGACGAAGTTCGGCTCGAAGGTGGATGAGCAGCGCAAGGGAGCGGCTCCGGCGTACATCCGGCGAGCGGTGGAGGACAGCCTGCGTCGGCTCGGGACGGACCGGATCGACCTGTACCAGCTGCACCGGCCGGATCCGGAGGTGCCCATCGCGGACACCCTGGGCGCGCTGGACGAGCTGGTTCGCGCGGGGAAGGTGCGGGAGCTCGGCTGCTCGAACTTCTCCCAGGAGCAGCTCCGCGAGGCGGAGGCGGCGGTGAAGCCGGGCGCGGCGCGCTTCATGAGCGTGCAGAACGAGTACAGCCTGCTGCACCGGGAGCCGGAGCGCGACGTGCTGCCCGAGTGCGAGCGCAAGGGCCTGGCGTTCCTGCCCTACTTTCCGCTGGCGAGCGGGCTGCTGACGGGCAAGTACCGCAAGGGCCGGCCGTTTCCGCCGGGCACGCGCATCACGGACGGCGGGCGCTTCTCGAGCTTCCTGAGCGAGGAGCGGCTGGCCAGGGTGGAGTCGCTCATCGCGTTCGCGGAGTTGCGCGGACACACGCTGCTGGAGCTCGCCTTCTCGTGGCTGCTCGCGAGGAAGAGCGTGGCCTCGGTGATTGCAGGCGCGACCTCGCCGGCCCAGGTGAAGTCCAACGCCGCCGCGGCGGGCTGGCAGCTCACGGCAGCGGAGCTGGCGGAGGTCGACCGCCTCCTGTCATAGGAGCGGCGCTCCTCTCAGCCTCCAGCCGAAGGGCACGAGCAGCGTGTCCACTCCAGCCAAGGCGGAATCCACCGTCGCCCAGAAGCCCGGCTTCTCCGAGACTCCCGGC
This sequence comes from Hyalangium gracile, assembly GCF_020103725.1. NCBI lineage: Bacteria > Pseudomonadati > Myxococcota > Myxococcia > Myxococcales > Archangiaceae > Hyalangium > Hyalangium gracile. Next base: position 156,168 of record NZ_JAHXBG010000019.1, read on the forward strand.
ACCTTCGACGGGCAGAAGCAGGGAGAGCGCAAGAAGACCTGAACCAACGGCCAGGCCCGTAGTGTCGTGGGCAGGAAGGGGCCGTCGCCTCAATCCCGAGGCGTCCACCTCAACGCTGGCGAGCACCCACTCCTGGCGCATCGCCAAGCCCAGTTCCGCAGCCTTCCGCCGCGTCCACTGCCAGAGCTGCCTGGCGCTCGCTGGGGACAGGCTGCATTGCCATGGCAGTTGGAGCTTCCGTGCACGGGGCAGGTGGACCTCCGCCGTCTGCTTCCGGGAGTGCCAACAAGGACGGAGGCGCCCAGGCAAGAAGCAGGGTGGGGGCGGAACAGAGCCTGCCTGGAGCACCTCCGGAGGAGGAGCGAAGAACAGGCGGGGCCGCAATGGATTCAGGGCCGCAGGAATCCTCCTGCCACTCGCCAGCGGAGAGCGGGGCGAGTGGGCCCTCGGGAGCGTTCCGGCTCGAAGTGGGACACGCGGTGGCCCCCCCTTCCTCGTGGACCGGGAGCCTCCCTGTCGGCTCGACTTGTTGCGAACTGGTATGACAAGCATACCAGTTGCTGGCGTTCTCGCCCGACACGGGCACCTCCCCGTGAGGAGGTGGGGGCTTGGGCACGGTATGTGCGTCGCGCACCGGGGCCAGCCGGTCGAGCAGCGGCTCATCGGCAGCCTTCAGCAGCGCCGGCAACTGTTGGCGAAGGGCCTGGGCGTCACGGTCGGCCAGAGCGTTGAACACGCACTGGGCCCACTGCTGGAGGGCCTCGGGCTGCAGCGCAGGGAGCAGAGCGGCTGCCAGCCCTCGGAAGGCCTTCTCCAACGACATCAGGAGCAACATGTGGCCGGGACGGTCCGCTCCTTGGGCCGCCAGCCTCAGCAAGTCGAACTCTCGCTCCACCCACCGGATGCGCTTCTCCTGCCAGCGCACCTCATCTCTCAGCGCGAAGCTGGCATTGAGCAGCTGCTCCACAGCGGGCTGGCTGGCGTGCTCGCAGCAGGCGGCCAGCAGTTCCACCGTCACCTCCCGCTTGAGGGCGAAGTACCCCTCGAGCAGCGGCCGGCGGTCCATGTCTTGGCGGCCCTCGGGCAGCAGCAGCTTCAGGCTCTCCAGCGACAGCGCTTCGCCCAGGGGCACCGTGCGGCTCTGTCGCCCGGGGTGTTGACGGATGAGTCCTCTGGCGGCCAGCCCCTGGAGGGCTCCTCGGATGGTGGTGCGCGACACCCCATAGCGCTGGGCCATCTGCCGCTCGGAAGGCAGCCGGCCCTTGGGCCACTGCCCCAGGGCAATCGTTTGCTCCAACTGCTCCGCCACTCTCGACACCAGCCCCTTGTGTTCCATCCTCGCCGCCCTCCTCGTTGCACGCCTCCTCCATCCAAGCAGAGGCATCTGACAACATCAGCAGCAACCCGAGTGAGCGGCGCGTCCATCGCCGGGAGCAGCAACGGTGAGGGGAAGGCGCAGTGATGCCTTTTTCCTACCCACACGTTTGGGTCTGACCGGCCTTCTCTGAAACAGGTTAACGGTCTCGCCTTCGCCGTCCTGGCTGCTGCCGCTATTTCCGAGGCCTGGCTCGTGTCATGCGGCGAACGGCCTCGCGCAGCTCCGACTCCTTGAGGCCGGCGTAGCCGAGGCGCACGGCGGGTAATGGCTGGCCGTCGAACGTGTACTGCCCGCCATGGGAGAACCACGCTCCCAGGGTGGAAGCGCTCCTGGCCCAGGCGGCGGCGTCCAGGCCCGGAGCGCAGCGAGCCCACAGCGTCATGCCTCCGGCGGGCACGGTGAAGTCGAGCGCGCCGGACAGCTCCTTGTGGAGCGCCTCGACGAGCGCGTCCCGGCGTGAGCGATAGACGCCGCGCATCTTGCGGACGTGGCGCTGGAGCTCACCCTCTTCGAGCAGCTCGGCCAGGGCGTACTCCGCGACCAGGTCTCCCTGCCGGTCCACGACGGCGCGGATGGAAGTCGCGCGCTGGATGAACGGGATGGGAGCGAAGAGGAAGCCGACGCGCAGCCCCGGGGCGAGCACCTTGGAGAGCGTGCCCACGTAGATGACGACGTTGTCCCGGTCGGCGCTGGCGAGAGGGAGGACGGGGCGGCCCTCGTAGTGAAACTCGTGGTCGTAGTCGTCCTCGATGAGGGCGCAGCCCGAGCTGCGAGCCCAGGCCAGCAGCGCGAGGCGGCGAGCGGGCGAGAGCGTGACGGTGGTAGGGTACTGATGGTGCGGAGTGAGGTAGACGGCCCGGAGCCCATGGCGGGCGGCCGCGGCCTCCAGCTTGTCCACACGGATGCCCTCCTCATCGACGGGGATGGGCACGAGCTGGGCCCCCACGGAACGCAGGGCCTCCCACGCGGGGCGATAGCCCAGGGCCTCCACGGCGACACGGTCTCCCGGACGCACGAGGGCCCGCGCGGCGAGGAAGAGCGCGCCCTGGCTGCCCCGGGTGACAAGCAGCGAGTCTGGAGTGGCCGCGAGCCCGCGCACGGATGCGAGCATCTGCGCGAGCGCGGCTCGCAGGCGCGGGTGCCCCTGAGGCCCGGCGTAGTCGAGGAGGCGCTGGCCTCCGAGCTTGAACGCACGACGCCACGCGCGAGCGAGCACCTCGACGGGAAGGAGCCGCACGTCCGGAGTGCCCCCCGAGAGCACAAGGGCTCCGCGAGGAAAGTCCACGGGCTCACGCGTCCGCAGGGGCGGCTCGAGCGCGAAGCCAACCGAGTCGAGCGTCCGGGAGCGCGGTGACGCGGCCGGAGGAGCCGGCTCCACGTCCGGGAGCGCCGAGGAGACGAAGGTGCCCCGCGCGGGGGCGGTGGAGATCCACCCCTGCGCCTCCAGCTCCTGGTAGGCGGCCAGGACGGTGTTGCGGTGGACACGCAGCGTGGTGGCGAGCGCGCGGCTGCCCGGGAGCGCGGCCCCGGGCTTCAGTCGGCCACGCCGGATGTCCTCGGAGAGCGCCCGAGCAATCTGGACGAACAGCGGCGTCGGAGACGCCTCATCCAGCGGAACGCTCAGCTCCCAGGTGCGCATGGGGACTCCGGAGCCCCGTCCCCTCTCCGGAAGAGTGGAGAGGGGCCCTCGCCAGCGGGCTCAGTTCTTCGTGAGCGGCCGGTAGCGGATGCGGTGCGGCTGCAGCGCCTCGGCGCCCAGGCGCTTCTTCTTGTCCGCCTCGTAGTCCTCGAAGTTGCCCTCGAAGAAGAACGCCTTGCTGTCTCCCTCGAACGCCAGGATGTGCGTGGCGATGCGGTCCAGGAACCAGCGGTCGTGGCTGATCACCACCGCGCACCCCGCGAAGCTCAGCAGCGCATCCTCCAGGCTCCGCAGCGTCTCCACGTCCAGGTCGTTCGTCGGCTCGTCCAGCAGCAGCAGGTTGCCGCCGCTCTTCAGCATCTTCGCCAGGTGCACCCGGTTGCGCTCGCCGCCCGACAGGTCCTTCACCCGCTTCTGCTGATCCTGCCCCTTGAACGCGAAGCCCGCCAGGTACGCGCGGCTCGGAATCTGCCCCGCCCGCCCCAGGTCGATGTGGTCCAGCCCGCCGCTCACCTCGTCGAACACCGTCTTGTCACCCGCCAGCGCGTCGCGGCTCTGGTCCACGTAGGCCAGCTTCACCGTCTCGCCCACCTTCAGCTCGCCCGCGTCCGGCTTCTCCACCCCGGTGATCATCCGGAACAGCGTCGTCTTGCCCGCGCCGTTCGGTCCAATCACGCCGACGATGCCACCCGGCGGCAGCTTGAAGTTCAGGTCGTCGATGAGCAGCCGATCCCCGAACGCCTTGCGCAGCCCCTTGGCCTCCACCACCAGCCCACCGAGCCTGGGCCCGGGCGGAATGGTGACTTCCCCCGTCGGCTCGCGCTTCTCCTGCGTCTGGTTGAGCAGATCCTCGTACGCGGAGATGCGCGCCTTGCTCTTGGCCTGACGCGCCTTGGGGCTGGCGCGCACCCACTCCAGCTCGCGCTTGAGCGTCTTCTGCCGGTGGCTCTCCGCCTTCTCCTCCAGCTCCAGCCGCTTCTGCTTCTGGTCCAGCCACGAGGAGTAGTTGCCCTTCCAGGGCACCCCCTCGCCCCGGTCCAGCTCCAGGATCCACTCGGCCACGTTGTCCAGGAAGTACCGGTCGTGCGTGATGCAGACGATGGTGCCCTTGTAGTCCTTCAGCGCCTGCTCCAGCCACGCCACGCTCTCGGCGTCCAGGTGGTTGGTGGGCTCGTCCAGCAGCAGCAGGTCCGGCTTCTCCAGCAGGATGCGGCACAGCGCCACGCGGCGCTTCTCACCGCCCGACAGCTTCGTCACGTCCGCGTCCCCCGGAGGCAGCCGCAGCGCGTCCATCGCCATCTCCAGCGTGCGGTCCAGCTCCCAGCCGTTCGCCGCGTCGATGGCGTCCTGCAGCTTGCCCTGCTCGGCCAGCAGCTTCTCCATCTCCGCGTCGCTCATGGGCTCGGCGAACTTCGCCGACACCTCGTTGAAGCGGTTGAGCAAGTCGCGCACGTTCTTCAGGCCCAGCTCCACGTTCCCCTTCACGTCCAGCGAGGCGTCGAGCTGGGGCTCCTGCGGCAGGAAGCCCACGCGCGCGCCCGGGTCCGGCTTGGCCACGCCGAAGAACTCCTTGTCCACCCCGGCCATGATGCGCAGCAGCGTCGACTTGCCCGAGCCGTTGGGGCCGATGACGCCGATCTTCGCTCCCGGGAAGAAGGACAGGTAGATGCCCTTGAGGATGTCCTTCCCACCCTTGACCTTGCGCAGGTCCTGCATGGTGAAGATGAAGTTCTGGGCCATCGGGTTCTCGTGCCTCCAAAGTGACGACGGACGTAGGACGTAGACGGTGGCGGATACTAAGGAGGGGCGCTGGGCGCAAGGAACTCTCCCACGCCCCCTCCTCTGCCGGGCGGAAACGGGCGCTCAGCGGCGCAGCCTGTCCCACAGGGACTCGGACGTCATGTACGCGAAGTCCGCGTCCCCGAAGCGCACCAGGTCCCCATCCTGCACGAAGAACTCCTTGTGCGGCTCCAGCATGTGGCCGTTGATCTGCGTCCCGTTCATCGAGCCCAGGTCCACCACCGTGCAGCTGTCCGACTGTCCATGCCACGACAGCCGCGCGTGCTCCTTGGAGACGGACGGATCGTTGATGACCAGGTCGCAGCTCGGCAGCCGCCCCACCATCAGCTCGTCGATGCTCCGCAGCGGCGGCAGGCTGGCCACCAGCAGCTCGTCGAAGCGCAGCATCACCGCCAGCTGCATCGCCTCCAGGCTGGGGCCCGTGGCCACCAGCGTGCTCTGCGCTCCCATCCGCATCGCCATCTGCTCCACCACCGGCCGTGGCGGCTTCTGAACGAGGACGAAGGGGCCAATCTGATTGCAGAAGAAGGCCTCCGTGAGTCGAGAGGCCAACGACCGCAGTTCCCGGACATTGAGCATGGGCGCGCAGTCTAGCGCCAGACTTCGTGGAGGTGCTAAAGCCCGGCCTCCTCCATGTCCGCCCCCGTCCTCGAGCTGCAGGGCCTCACCAAGAGCTATTCGAAGCTCACCGCGCTGTCCGACGTGAACCTCTCCATCCAGCCGGGGGAGATCTTCGCCCTGCTGGGCCCCAACGGCGCCGGGAAGACGACGCTCATCGGCTCGGTCTGCGGACTGGTGAAGAAGACGAGCGGCCGCATCCTCCTGTTCGGCAAGGACCTGGACCAGGACCCCGTCACCCCCCGCTATGACGTGGGCCTGGTCCCCCAGGAGATCAACTTCGACCCCTTCTTCTCGGTGGCCGAGTCCCTCTACATCCAGATGGGCTACTACGGCCGCCCCCGGGACGAGGCCCGCGTGAACGAGGTGCTCACCGCCCTCAACCTCCACGCCAAGAAGGACGCGCTCACCCGCGCCCTCTCCGGCGGCATGAAGCGCCGGCTGCTCATCGCCAAGGCCCTGGTGCACCGCCCCAAGCTCGTCTTCCTGGACGAGCCCACCGCCGGCGTGGACGTAGAGCTGCGCCGCGACCTGTGGACGTACGTGCGCAAGCTGGCCTCCGAGGGCACCACCATCGTCCTCACCACCCACTACCTCGAGGAGGCCGAGGAGCTGGCCGACCGCGTGGGCGTCATCAACGAGGGGCGCCTGCTGCTGGTGGAGGACAAGGCCTCCGTCATGCGCCGCTTCGGCGAGCGCCGCCTCGTCGTCACCTTCGAGCAGCCCCTGCCCGAGCTGCCCGAGGCCGCCCGCCGCTTCACCGCCACCCTCTCCGAGGACCGCCGCACCCTCACCTATATCGAGCGCGAGGGCACCCCGCCCTCCGGCGAGCTGCTGCGCGCCCTCTACGCCCAGGGCCTGCCCATCTCCGACGTGGAGACGCGGCGCTCCCGCCTCGAGGACGTCCTCATCGAAATCCTCCGCGGCCGCCCGCAGAAGGCCGCCTGAGCCCCCTCCCCCGCCCGCACCGATACCTATGAACACCCAAGGGATGAAGACGCTGTTCGCGAAGGAGGTCCGCCGCTTCATGCGCGTGCCGGGCCAGACCGTCCTCTCGCCGCTCATCAGCACCACGCTCTACTTCATCGTCTTCGGCTACTCCATCTCCAGCCGCATCCACGAGGTGGAGGGCACCCCGTACCTGCCCTTCATCGTCCCGGGCCTCATCTTCCTGGGCATCGCCAACAACGCCTTCCTCAACTCCAGCTCCTCGCTGTTCATCACCAAGATTCAGGGCACGGTGGTGGACCTGCTCGTGGCCCCGCTGGGCCCCGGCGAGCTGATGGCCGGCTTCATCGGCGGCGCCATGGTGCGCGGCCTGGTGGTGGGCGGCCTCACCTGGGCGGTGGCCGCCATCTTCACCGGCTTCAGCCTCCAGCACGCCCTGGTGGCCGCCTACTTCCTGCTCATTGCCTCCTACGTCTTCAGCGTGCTGGGCATGCTGGCCGCCGTCTGGGCCGAGAAGTTCGAGCAGATCAACTTCTTCCCCACCTTCGTGATGATGCCGCTCACCTTCCTGGGCGGCGTCTTCTACTCGGTGCGCGAGCTGCCCTCGCCCTGGAACCACATCAGCCTCTTCAACCCCATGGTCTACATGGTGGAGGGGCTGCGCTACGGCATGCTCGGACGCAGCATCTTCCCGCCCGTGCTCGGCGGCGGCATCCTCCTGGGGCTCGCCGTGGTGGCCACCATCGTGGCCTGGCTGGCCCTGCGCTCCGGCTACAAGCTGAAGGCCTGAGCTCCCATGCCTGTCCACCAGCCGTCATCCGACAATTCCGGACTGTCCGCTTCCTCGCTTGGAGGACAGACAGAAAGACGGGCTTTCACGGATTGCCAGAGAACGGAGTATCGTAAGCTGAGAAATGGCCGTCGCATTCGGTAAGTACGAGCTGCTTCGCAAGATTGCCTCCGGCGGCATGGGCCAGGTGTTCCTGGCGCGTGAGCGCGGGGCCGTCGAGCGACTGGTGGTGCTCAAGCTCATCTTGCCGCACCTGGCCGAGGACGAGGAGTTCCTCAGCATGTTCCTCGAGGAGGCGCGGCTGGTGGCCCGCCTCCAGCACCCCAACCTCGTCACCATCCTGGAGCTGGCCGAGGTGGAGGGGCGCCACTGTCTGGCCATGGAGTACGTGCAGGGGGACGATGTGCGCCGCCTGGACAAGCAGGCCCGGCTCAAGGGCCGGCTGCTGCCCCCGGGCCTGGTGCTGCGCATCATCTCCGAGGCGGCCTCCGGGCTGGACTACGCCCACAAGGCGCGTGACGCGCAGGGCCAGCCGCTGCGGCTGGTGCACCGGGACGTGTCCCCACAGAACATCCTCGTCGGCTTCGACGGGGCGGTGAAGATCATCGACTTCGGCGTGGCGAAGGCGGCCGGCAGCGGCCACCAGACGGCCACCGGCGTCCTCAAGGGCAAGTATCCTTATATGTCTCCGGAGCAGGCCTCCGGACAGGCCGTGGACGGGCGGAGCGATCAGTTCGCCCTGGGCGTGGTGCTGTGGGAGCTGCTCACCGGCCGGCGCCTCTTCAAGGGCGAGACGGACCTGATGACGCTGCGGCTGGTGAAGGACTGCCAGGTGCCGCCGCCCTCGCAGCTCAACACCAGGCTGCCGGCCGGGCTGGACGAGGTGGTGCTGCGCGCGCTCGCGCCCACCCCCGAGAAGCGCTACCCGGACTGCGGCGCCCTGCGGCTGGCGCTGGAGGACTACATCATCCAGGTGCGCATGGCGGCCAGCACCGCGCACCTGTCCGCCTACCTGCGCGAGCTGTACGCCGAGCGCATCGCCGCGGAGTCGGACCCCTCGAAGCTGGACGCGCTGTCCGAGGACGCGGACCTGGACTCGAAGGAGAAGTCCAACCCCTCCTCGCGCAGCCGCTCCGGGCTGCCGGGCCACAACCCCTCCACGCCCTCGCGCGCCTCGCTGCCGCCCCGGACGCGCTCGCGGCAGTCGGTGGAGGCCCTCGTGGGCCCCGCGCATATGCCGCGACATGAGCCCACGCGGGGCACGGAGTCGCTCGGCAGGCCCACGCCTCCGCGCCGCTTCCCCGTGGTGCCGGTGGCGGTGGGAGGCGCCGCGGCGCTGGTGATCGCCGGAGCCGCCCTCGTCTTCCTGCGCCAGAAGCCCGAGCAGCCCCCGCAGCCGCCGACGGTGACGGTGAAGCCGGTGGAGCCGCGGCCCACGCAGCCCGCCGAGACGAAGCCGCCCGAGCCGCGCAAGGTGGAGCTGGTGCTCAACTCCCAGCCCTCGGGCGCCGCCGTGCAGCTGGATGGGCAGCCGCTCGGGGTGACGCCGGTGAAGCTGCCGCTCACGGCGGATGCGCCCCCCGTGTCGGTGACGCTGTCGCTGGAGGGCTACTCGCCCGCCACGCGGCAGGTGTCCGCCGCCAACGCGCCCACCCTGCTGGTGGAGCTGGAGCGGCGCGCCCTGGGCACCTCCACGAAGCCGCCCGTCAAGAAGCCGCCGCAGAACGGCTCCTCGTCGCTCGGCATCAAGAAGGGCCGCTAGCCCCGCCTCACACGCGCGGCGGAGACTGGGCCACCAGCCGCCGGATGAGCTCGGGCTCGAAGGGCTTGTCGATGCGCGGGTGCGAGAAGTTCTGCAGGAACGAGCGCGCCCGCGTGGTGAACCCGCCCCCCGTCATGAAGACGAGCCGCGGCAGGCACTCGGGGTGGCGCCGGGCCAGCTCGGCGTGCACGTCCATGCCCGTCAGGTCCGTCATCATCAAGTCACAGAAGATGCGGTCGAACTCCGTGTCGCGCTCCAGCAGCTCGAGCGCCTCGCGCCCGCTGTTGGACACCACCACCTCGTTGCCGCGGCCGATGATGCGGCGCATGACGGAGGCGATGCCCGGCTCGTCGTCGATGACGAGCACGCGCTTGCCCTGCACGGACGGCGTCTCCGGCGCGGCGGCCAGCGACGGCACCTGCACCTCGGACTCGGCCCCCCGCGTGGGCAGCACCACGCGGAACGTGCTGCCCTTGCCGGGCGTGCTGGCCACCGTCAGCTCCCCGCGCAGCGCCTTGATGATGCCGTGGCAGATGGACAGCCCCAGCCCGGTGCCCTCGCCCTGGGGCTTGGTGGTGAAGAAGGGCTCGAAGGCGCGCGCCCGCACCTCCGGCGACATGCCCACCCCGGTGTCCGTCACCTCCACCACCACCTGGTTCTCCCGCATGGAGGTGGTGAGGACGATGCGGTGGCGCGCCGAGTCCCCCTCGGGAATGGCCTGCGCCGCGTTGATGAGCAGGTTGAGGAACACCTGGCCCAGCTTGGCCTCGTTGGCCCACACCGGCTGCACCGTGCCGAAGCACTTCACCACCTGCGCGCGGTAGCGGATGTGGTTCATCGCCATGGAGAGGCTGAACTCCAGCGCCGCGTGCACGTCCACCGGGCGCAGGTGCACGTCGTCTCCCCGGGCGAACGTCTTCAGGTCCCGGACGATGCCGCGGATGCGCTCGGCGCCCTCGCGCGCCTCCTCCAGCGCCTCGGACGTCTCCCGCAGCGCCTCGCGCGCCTCCACCTGCGGCAGCGTGGAGATGGCCTCCAGCGCGAAGTGGATGTTGCCCATCACGAAGGACAGCGGGTTGTTGATCTCATGCCCCACCCCGGCCGCCAGCTGGCCGGCCACCGCCAGCTTCTCCGACTGGACGAGCTTCTCGCGCGCCGCCAAGAGCTCCCGCGCGCGCTGGCGCGCCAGCTCCTCCGCCTCCAGCCGCCCCGAGTGCTCGCGGTGCAGCAGCGCGTCCCGCTCCTGCTCCGCGCGCTTCCGCTCGGTGGCGTCCCGGAAGAAGATGGCGATGCCCGTGCCCGAGGGGTACGCGTGCATGTCCAGCCAGACGCCGGGCGAGTACTCCATCTCGAACGAGGTGGACTCGCGCTCGGCCATCACCCGGCGGAACTCGCGCTCGGTGACGGTGCCCACCAGCTCCGGGCAGGTGTCCCAGAGGCTGCGGCCGAAGAGCTTCTCGCGCGGCTTGCCCTTGAGCTGGAGCGCGATGCGGTTCACGTACGTATAGCGCCACTGCGCATCCACGGAGATGAAGCCCTCGGGCAGGTTCTCGAGGATCTCCACCATCCTGTCGCGCGTCTCGCGCAGCCCCGTCTCCGCGCGCCGGGCCGCGGTGATGTCTCTCAGGCGCACCAGCACGCCGTCCCGGAAGCGCGCCACGGTGGCCTGAAGCCAGCCGTCGAATCCCTCGCACGAGTGGGGGAACACCTGCTGGCACGACTGGCCCGTCTCCACCACCTGGTGGAAGGCCTCGAACTGCCCGGCCAGGCCGAGCTCCGGCGGCACCTCGTGCAGCCTGCGCTTCACCAGCCCGCCCACGCGCCAGCTCAGCACGCGCTCCGCGGCGGGGTTGGCGTAGATCCACTCGAAGTCGACGATGGAGCCCTCGTCATCGCGCACGGCGCGCAACGCCATGCTGCCTTCGGGGTGCGAGTGCTCCACCTCCACCAGCACTCTCAGAACCTCATCCGCCTCCCAGCTGTAAGCGCCTCGGAAGAACTTCGGGGGCTCGATGAATGCGGGCTTGGGCATGCCTGGGATCCTCCAACGCGCGACATCCGACCGTGCACGGAGCGCCAGAGCTTCAGCCGCCGCGCACCCGCAAGCGTACTTGCTTGCTCCTGGGGATCGAGACTCCATCCCCCCTCGACAACGGCCGCCTGTGAACAGACAAGCGACGGAAGCAGTTAACGATAACGCACGGTAATTTCAAGAATGCCACGCCACGCATTGCAGCCGGACACCGTGGCTGGATTTCGCGCACGCACAGCCACGGGGAATTCCTATCTCCGACGCCGCCTCAGCGGAATCCTGCAATGCGACCACCCATGCTGATGAAGCTGGGTGGCAGGAGACCTTGGGTGTCCCAAAGCCAGACAGCCAATCAGCTCGGGATTCGCACCACCACGGCGGACGGGCCCTCGAGCCGGATGACGCCATCGCGCAACGGGGGAAGCTCGACAGTGCCGCCAAAGCGGGGAGCCTCGCTCCACAGCAACACCTTGGCCTGCCGGCCCTCGGGCAGCGCGTACTCCAGCGAGCCCTTCACGTTGACGAAGACGAGCAGCCGCTGCTCCACCGTCCTGCGCTCGAGCACGAGCGCGTCCGGGCCCACCACGCGCGCGTCATGGTTGCCTCGGCGGCGCGACCGCAGCTCGGGCTCGCTGGCGCGCAGTCGCAGCAGTTCCTGGTAGAGCGCGCGTACGCCCGCGTGCGGTGGGCGCTCGGCCTCGCTCCAGTCCAGGCGCGAGCGCTCGAAGGTCGCCACCGCCTGCGGATCCGGCACCGTATCTCCCGCGAAGCGGGTGAAGCCGGCGAACTCCTTGCGCCGGCCCTCGGTGACGAGCCGCCCCAGCTCCTCGTTGTGGTCGGTGAAGTAGAGGAAGGGCGTGCTCGCGTTCCACTCCTGCCCCATGAAGAGCAGCGGCGTGTACGGCGACAAGAGCAGCAGCGTGCTCATCGCCCGGAAGGCCGCTGGCGACACGTCATGGCCCAGCCGCTCTCCGTGCGCGCGGTTGCCCACCTGGTCATGGTTCTGGATGCAGTGCACGAAGCCGCGCGGCGACAGCCCGCTGGCGGAGGTGCCTCGGGCGTGGCCCAGGTTCTTCGACTCCTGGCCCTCGTAGAACCAGCCCTGGCGCAGCGTGCGCGCGATGTCCTCCGCGCTGCCCGTGTAGTCCTGGTAGTAGCCCTCGCTGTCGCCCGCGAAGGCGCGGCGCAGCTGGTGGTGGAAGTCGTCCGCCCAGACGCCGTCCAGCCCCATGCCTCCGTCGGAGGCGGGGCGCACCAGCCGGGCCTCGTTGCGCTCGTCCTCGGCGATGATGAGCACCTGGCGGTCCAGCGCGGCGGCGCGCGCCCGGGCGACGAGCTCCTCCAGCAGGTGCGGCGAGCCGTCATCCACGATGGCATGCGCCGCGTCCAGCCGCAGGCCGTCCGCGTGGTAGTCGCGGATCCACATCTCCACGTTGGAGAGCACCATCTCCCGCACGGGCGCCGAGTGCTTGCCGTCGTAGTTCACCGCATCGCCCCACGGGGTGTGGTGCCTGTCGGTGAAGTAGTGCGGCGAGTAGCAGCGCAGGTAGTTCCCGTCCGGCCCGAAGTGGTTGTAGACGGCGTCGATGAGCACGGACAGCCCCTGCGCGTGCGCGGCGTCGATGAGCCGGCGCAGGCCGGTGGGGCCGCCATAGGCGTGCAGGGGCGCGAAGAGGTCCACGCCGTCATAGCCCCAGTTGCGCGTGCCCGGGAAGCTGGCCAGGGGCATGAGCTCCAGGGTGTTGATGCCCAGCTCGCGCAGGCCCTTCAGCTTGGGGATGAGCGCCTCGAAGGTGCCCTCGGGCGTGGCGGTGCCCACGTGCACCTCGTAGATGACGAGCGACTCGGGGTCCGGGCCCCGCCAGCCCAGGTCCGTCCACTCGAAGTCCGGCACCACCACCTCGGAGGGGCCGTGCACGCCCATGGGCTGCGAGCGGGACCAGGGGTCCGGGAAGGGCCCCTCTCCATCCACGCGCAGCTTGTAGCACACGCCCGCTCCGGCTCCCTCCAGCACGGCGCCGAAGCAGTCGCCCGGCTCGGGCGTCATGGGCAGCACCCGGCCCGGCTTGCCCTCGCCATCGTGCAGGACGACTTCGAGCCGTCGATGGCCCGGCGCCCAGACACGCCAGCGCACGCGATTGCCAGACTCCACCCAGGCGCCCAGTCGAGGCACCGCCACCCGAGATTCCGCCACTTGCTCCATATCCCTTCGATTTAATGCGCCCATGTCCTACCGAGGAGCACCTCGGACGAGAGTCCCAAGTGGATCCGCTCCCAGGTGTTCACTGCTGGCCCGCCGGACTGTCCGCTGCCTGCCTTCTATCCGCCCGCGGGGGCAACCCGGTGCAGGAGCCAGGGCAGCGTCACCCACCGCGGCAGGGGCAGCTCCCGGTGCCATATCCGGCAGGGAGCAGCCCGGGGACCGGGCGCCCGCCGCGCCCCCGCCCCTGGTGCCAGGGAGGCATGGAGGCTCCGCCGCGCGCACGGACCGTCCTTACGGTGTGCGGGAGACGCCGGAGGCGGCACGCCATGCATCACACTCGGGAAATCCCTCGCGAGGTCTGGTCCGACTACCTGACGCTGCTGAGCAGCATCACCCGCTCGCAGTGGGTGCGCATCGAGGCCATCAGCTCCGACATAGGCGAGCAGCCGCTGGCCCAGCGCCTGCCGCTCATCGACATCACCTTCGTGGAGAAGGGCAGCGACCAGGGCGCCATCGAGGTGACGGTGGGCCGGCCGGGCGAGGAGATCACCCACCGCATCTTCCAGCCGGGCCACATCTACGCCGACGAGAGCGAGAGCGGCGAGCTGGAGTGCCTGGACATCGAAGACGCCGAGCGCACCAAGACGCTCATCTTCTTCGAGCCGCTCCAGGCCATCGACGAGCTCTCCGGCTCCTCGTCGCACCTGTGAGCAGGCGGCGCCAGCGGGCGCGCCAGGAATGAAGAAGGCCGGAGCCGCCCTCCGTCGAGGAGCGCGACCCCGGCCCTGGGTTCCTCCGTCGGCCGCGGCTCACGCGGCGCGAGTGGGAGGGTGCGAGACTACGGGTACAGCGCGCGGGCGCCGGACTTGTCGAGGCTGGTCAGGACCAGGTCGCCCGTCTGGGTGCCGCGGCACTGCGGGTAGTGCATCACGGAGGCCGCGTCGTAGGTGGTCAGGCCGCGCCAGTTGGCATCCTCGTAGCAGCCGGTGCTGGACAGACGGGTGTGCTCGTGACGGAAGCCCAGGGTGTGGCCCAGCTCGTGGCGCAGCACGCCGGTGAGCGTCCACACGCCCAGGTTGCCGAAGGCGCTCGAGTCGATGAGCACGTTGCGGGCCGAGCGGCTGGAGTTCGGGAAGAACGCGCGCGCCGTGTAGCTCTGGCCGCTGACCTGGCGCACGTCGAAGACGACGGCGGTCTGGCTCGCGGTGCAGTTGGTGTCGTAGGTGCTGGAGTGCACGAAGTTGACGTTGGCGGTGGCCTCCCAGGCGGCTGCGGCGCTGCTCATCGCGCTCACCACGGTGTTGTAGCGCGTGCCGAAGCTCGTCTTGCTCACGCAGTAGGTGAGGTTGCGCGCCGCGGTGGAGCTCCACTTGATGTCACCGCCCACGTAGTAGACGGCCAGCCCGTCCGACTTCTTGCCCAGGTCGTTGGCGATGTTGTTGTCGTAGTAGGCCTGCAGCTCGCTCTCCTCCAGCGCGATGTCCTGGTCGAAGATGTACTTGCCGCCCTCGAAGTCCTCCTTCGTGAGCGAGGCCTTGAACTCCTCGAACGTCATCGGCTTCGATTCCTGGGGCAGCTCCTCGGGGCCACCGCAGGCCGCGCCGAAAAGGGTCACACCCGCCAGCATCGCAACGGTACGGAACTTGAGCATCAGTCTTCCTCTGGAGGACTTCGGGGGATTGAGCGCCGGCCGCCTGGGACACCCTCAGCCGCGTCCGGCGCGGCCCTCCATTGAGCAACTCTCAGGCCAAGAGCCTTGATTAATTAAAAATCAGGGGTTACCCGGCAGGGCCGGAGAAGCCCGGAGCATTGAGGCTCCAATGTTTTTGGCGGGAACTGTAAACCTCTTTGACAACCTCGCAGCCAAGTAGCTGGACTCTGGCTGAATCCGTCACAATCACGTCACCGTTGCGCAAAACGACAGGGGTGTCCTGGTTTCAATCACCCCCATTTGGACGCGGCGCGGCGTGCCTGGGCGCCCCATATTTCCCTTCCTCCACGCCAGCGGAGGAGAACGGCCCGGGAGGGGCAAGCGCCATGGAGGTGCTCGAGCTGCTCGGCAGGATGGGGCCGCACGTGGTGGCGGCGCTGACGGTGCTCGTCAGCGTGCTGGCCTCCGGGCACGCGGTGCTGCGCAAGCGGGACGTGCGCGCGGCGGTGAGCTGGGTAGGCCTCATCTGGCTGGTGCCGGTGCTGGGCGCGGTGCTGTACCTGCTGCTGGGCATCAACCGCATCCGCCGCCGGGCGCGCTCGCTGACGCTGCGGCAGGAGCACGGGCGCTTTCCTCCGGGCCCCCGCCCCACGCCGCTGACGGCCCAGGCGCTGGCGGAGGCGCTGCCCGCGGCGGCGCACCTGGCCTCGCTCACGCGGGTGGTGGACGCGGTGGTGCAGCGGCCGCTGTTGCCGGGCAACCGCGTCACCGTGCTCGAGTCCCGCACGGACGCCTACCCGTCCATGCTGGAGGCCATCGGCGCGGCGCGCGTCTCGCTCACGCTGTGCAGCTACATCTTCGACAATGACATGGCGGGCCGGCGCTTCGTGGAGGCGCTGGGCGAGGCGGTGCGGCGCGGGGTGCAGGTGCGGGTGCTGGTGGACGCGCTGGGCAGCCGCTACACGTGGCCTCCCATCACCGGGAAGCTGCGCCGCGCGGGCGTCCGGGCCGCGCGCTTCCTGCCCACGCTGATGCCCAAGCGGCTGCCCTTCATGAACCTGCGCAACCACCGGAAGCTCATGGTGGTGGATGGGCGGGTGGGCTTCACGGGGGGCATGAACATCCGCGCGCACTTCCTGCCGGGCGAGGACGGCGCGAGGGACTTGCACTTCCGGCTCGAGGGCCCGGTGGTGGGACAGCTCCAGGAGACGTTCGCGCAGGACTGGGCCTTCACCACGGGGGAGCGGCTGACGGGCGAGGCCTGGTTCCCGGCGCTGGAGCCGGCAGGCCCGGTGGTGGCGCGAGGCATCCCCGACGGGCCGGACGAGGACTTCGAGCACATCCGCTGGACGCTGCTGGGGGCGCTGGCCTCGGCGCGAGACACGGTGCGCATCATCACCCCGTACTTCCTGCCGGACCAGGGGCTCATCACCGCGCTCAACGTGGCGGCGCTGCGCGGGGTGAGGGTGGATCTGCTGCTGCCGGAGCGCGGCAACCTGCCCTTCGTGCAGTGGGCGAGCACGGCGCAGCTCTGGCAGGTGATGCGGCCCGGCTGTCGCGTCTTCCTCACGGCGCCGCCGTTCGACCACGCCAAGCTGATGGTGGTGGACGGGATGTGGTCGCTGCTCGGCTCGGCGAACTGGGATCCGCGCTCGCTGCGGCTCAACTTCGAGTTCGACGTGGAGTGCTACGACGCGGCGCTGGCCCAGCGGCTGGAAGAGGTGGTGGAGGAGCGCATCTCCCGAGGCCGCTTGCTGACGCTGGAGGAGGTGGAGCAGCGCTCGCTGCCCATCCGCCTGAGGGATGGGCTGGCGCGGCTGATGTCTCCCTACCTCTAGTGGTAATGATGAGGGGCCACCTTCAGTGGACGCGGCCGACGAGGGCCAGGAGCTGCGAGCCGTAGCGCTCGATGAGCTTGGGGCCCACGCCCTGGATGGCCATGAGCGCGTCATTGTCCTGGGGGCGCACGGCGGCGATGACACCGAGCACCCGGTCCGTGAGGATGCGGAAGGCGGGGACTCGGCGCCGCCGGGCCTCGGCGAGCCGCCAGGCCTTGAGCGCCTCCACCAGCGCGGGCGAGGGCTTCGGAGCCGGAGCGCCCCGTCCGCGCCGCACGCCGACGTCGGCCTCCTCGTCCCAGGGCTCGCCAGCGCCTGGCGCCTCCTCCCAGTCGGGAACCACCCTCAGCGAGCCCGGAGCCGCCGCGACGTTGGGCCGAGCCGAGGAGGCACGTGAGCCGCTCCACGAGCCGGCACCCGCCGCCGCACGGGCCGGGCGGGCCTCGGCGGCACGTCCACCCATGGGGCTCCGCTTCTCGGCGCGCCTCCCCTCCCCCTTCGAGCGGCGGAGGCGACGCTTCTTCGAGGCCTTGGCCTCGAGGGGCATCGGCAGCAGCACGAGATCGGGCTCGATGACACGCGTGCGCTGGCCATCGGGGGTGAGCGTGAGCCGCTGGAAGGTGATGCGCTGCCCCTCCTTGTCGAAGGAGTCCTCGCTCAGCCGGGCGAGCCCCGCGCGCACCAGGCCTCCCACGAGCCGCTCGAACTCGCGGCGCGGCAGGGACTCGCCGAAGAGCTCGCGGTGCAGGCGACCCGTGGCCTGGCCATCGCGCTCGTGCAGCGCGTCCAGGATGCGCCCCAGGGCGTTGAGCTCTCCCTCGCCCGGCTCGGCGAAGCGCAGGGTGACGCAGCCCTCGGGCGCGCACACGTCGCACAGCCCGCACGGCTTGCCCGAGTCCTGCACGTCACCGAAGTGCTCCACCAGGTGGCGCATGCGGCAGCCAGAGGACTCCGCGTACCGGCCCATCTGCTCCAGGTGGAGCATCTTGCGCTCGCGCTGCGCGGCATACGAAAGCCCCCAGCCCGGCTTGCTCCGGCGCACCATCTCGTCCGGAGTGACCTCCAGGCCGCCGTGGATCCACAGCTGCTCGAGCGCCTTGTCGAACACCTCCGGGTCCATGCGGATGCGCGCCTGCAGGGCCTCCTTGGGCTCCAGCTCGACGCGAGCTGCGCGGAAGAGCTGCTCGAGCACCGCGGGCTCCGGGTAGTCGCGCTGGTGGAAGAACTCGTGAGTGCGGCGGTCCACGTACGAGTGCAGGAGCACCGCGCGCGAGGGCTTGCCATCCCGTCCCGCGCGCCCCAGCTCCTGGTAGTAGCCCTCGAGGCTGGCCGGGAGCGCGGCGTGGAAGACGGTGCGCACGTCCGGCTTGTCGATGCCCATGCCGAACGCCGTGGTGGCGACGATGACCTCCAGCCGGCCCTCCAGGAACGCGGCCTGGACGCGGTCACGGTCGGCGGGCTGCATGCCCGCGTGGTACACGGCGGCGGGGAAGTCCGAGCCCAGCAGGTCCGCCAGCTGCTCGGCGTGCTTGCGCGTGGAGGCGTAGACGATGGCTGGGCGGCGCGAGGGCTCGGACAGCACCTCGCGGATCGCCTCGCCGCGCTGGCCGGGGTTCAGCTCGCGCATCTCGATGGCGATGTTGGTGCGGCGGAAGCCGTGGATGAAGGTGCGAGCCGCCCCGCCCCGTACGCCCTTCAGCCCGAGCTGCTGGACGATGTCGCGCTGCACGTCGGGCGTCGCGGTGGCGGTGAGGGCCACCACGGGCGCCGGGCGCAGCATCGGCAGGCGCGAGCCGAGCAGCCGGTAGTCCGGGCGGAAGTCATGGCCCCACTGCGAGATGCAGTGCGCCTCGTCGATGGCGATGAGCGCCGGCGTGCGCCGGGCCAGCAGCTCCACGAAGCCGGGCACGCCGAGCCGCTCGGGAGCGATGAAGAGGAAGTCCAGGTGTCCCTCGAGATAGTCCGCGCACACCTGGCGCGAGGTGGCCCGGTCCCGACCCGAGTGGATGCGCTCCGCCGCGAACCCGAGCGACTGGAGCCTCGTCACCTGGTCCTCCATCAGCGCGATGAGCGGGCTCACCACCAGCGTCGTGCCCGCCCGGGCCAGGCCCGGCAGCTGGTAGCACAGCGACTTGCCAGCCCCCGTGGGCATCACCAGCAGCAGGTCCTCTCCGGCGGTGGCCGCCCGGCACACGTCCTCCTGGTAGGGACGGAAGTCCTCGAAGCCAAAGGCCTCCTTCAAGAGCCTCCGAAGCTCTCCAGGCGGAGTGGGCGTTCGTGGCGCACGGCGAGCCGCAGGAACCGCCGACGCGCTCGCGGCGCCCACCCGCGGACGGGCGGCAGCCACGGCTGAGGTGGACTCCGCCCTGGGCTTCGCGGCGCGGGGCTCATGCTCAGCCCTCGCAGCCACGGCAGGGGCCTCCATGGGCATGGGCCTCGGACGAGACTCCCGCCGTTCCTCCTCCACGGGCGCCGAGGGAGCCCCCCCACGAGGAGCCGGAGGCGCTCGGGGCGGCACGCTCGCCGGTCCCTTGCCCACCACCTCGATGACGTATGCCTCGATGCTCCGCAGGAAGTCCGAGAGGTCCCCCCGCCCGCGCTCGATGCGCTGCAGCCACGCCTCCCACTGCCCCGTCATGGCCGGCGTCTTCACGTCCGGGTGCACGGTCTGGATGAGGCGGATGCCCTTCTCCGTGGCCTCCATCGACTTGCCGCGGCGCTGCAGATACTCGCGCTCCAGCAGCACCTCGATGATGGCGGCGCGCGTGGCGGGCGTCCCCAGCCCCGTCTCGCGCATCGCGTCCGCCAGCTCCTTCTCGTCCAGCGTCCGCCCCGCCGTCTCCATCGCCGTGAGCAGCGTGGCGTCCGTGAAGCGCGGCGGCGGCCGGGTGCGCTTCTTCACCGCCTCCACATCCTCCACGCGCTGGGGCTGCCCGCGCTGCAGCCCGGCAGGCAGATCCTGCGCGTCATCCTCCGGCTCCCGGCCCTCGCTCTCCTCCTTCTCCTTCTCGGCCTTGCTCGGACGCTCCTTCGGCGGCTTCGGCCCGCCCACGTCCAGCACCTTCCACCCGGGGCGCACCACCTGCGTGCCCGAGCTGTGGAAGCGATCCACCCGCTCCGGCCCTCCCCCCGCTCCGGGCGAGCTCACCGCGGTGATGACCGTGGTGACGGACCAGACGTGGTCCTCGTGCCAGGCCGCGAGCAGCCGGCGGCACACCAGCTCATAGATGCGCCGCTCGTCCGGCGACAGCCGCACCTCATCCGGAGACGTGGGCGTCGGCACGATGGCGTGGTGGTCCGTCACCTTCGCGTCATCCACGAAGCGCCGGCCCAGCGGCCGCTCGCCCGTGCCCGGTGCCAGCAGCGGCAGGTACGCCCCGCGAATCGCCCGCACCACGTCCGGCAGGGTGGCCGCCACCTCCGTCGACAGGTGCCGGCTGGAGGTGCGCGGGTAGCTCAGCAGCTTGTGCTTCTCGTACAGCGCCTGCGCCAGCTCCAGCGTCCGCTGCGCGCTGTACCCATAGAGCCGGTTCGCGTGCCGCTGCAGCTCCGTCAAGTCGTAGAGCAGCGGGGGCGCCATCTTCTTCGTCTCGGACGTGAGCGACTCGATGGCCGCCCGCCCCGTCCGCACGCGCGCCATCACCTCGCCCGCCTCCACCCCATCCGCGTGCAGGCGCCGGGCCTCGCGCGCGCCCTCGGCCAGCTTCGCCCCCGTCTTCGGGTCCACCTCGCGGAACCACGTGCCCCGGTACCGAGCCCCCGCCGGCACCTCCGCCGCCTGGGGCAGGAAGGTGGCCACCACCTCCAGGTAGTCCTCGGGGACGAAGTCGCGGATGGCCAGCTCGCGCTCCACCACCATGGCCAGCGTGGGCGTCTGCACCCGCCCCACCGACAGCATCTCCCCGCCCCCCAGCGTGTACAGGCGCGACAGGTTCATCCCCACCAGCCAGTCCGCCCGGCTGCGCCCGCGCGCCGCGTCCGCCAGCGCGTCGTACGCCGCCCCCTCCTTGAGCTGCCGGAAGCCCTCGCGGATGGCGCTCTCCGTCAGCGACGACACCCACAGCCGCTTCACCGGCTTGCGGCACCCGGCCGCCTCATAGATGTACCGGAAGATGAGCTCGCCCTCGCGGCCCGCGTCCGTGGCGCACACCACCGCGCTCACCTCGGGCGAGTTCATCACCTCGCGCACCACCGAGAACTGCGAGCGCGTGTTCTCGGACACCACCAGCGGCCACTCGCGAGGCAGCATCGGCAGCTGCTCACGGCTCCAGCGCTTCCACTCGGCCCGCATCTCGTGCGGCTGCGCCAGCCCCACCAGGTGCCCGATGGCCCACGTCACCACGTAGCCGTTGCCCCGGAACCAGCCCTCCCCGCGCTGCGAGGCCCCCAGCACCCGGGCAATGTCCCGAGCCACCGCCGGCTTCTCCGCCACCACCGCGAGCACGGACGCACGGCCCCGCTGAGCCGTCTCGCGGCCCACCTCTCGGGTCCTCTCTTCTTCGCGTCCTG
Source organism: Hyalangium gracile (assembly GCF_020103725.1). Taxonomy (NCBI): domain Bacteria; kingdom Pseudomonadati; phylum Myxococcota; class Myxococcia; order Myxococcales; family Archangiaceae; genus Hyalangium; species Hyalangium gracile. The sequence goes on from NZ_JAHXBG010000019.1 coordinate 177,336, forward strand.
CACCCATCGCATCCCACCTCATGCCTTCCCCTCCTACCTCATCCTCCCCACCCCGATGCGATCGGGCTCCCCGGACGAACCTCTTCCTTATCGTGCCCCACCGACATCGCGCCCCTCTCTGGGGTCCTACCCGTCACGGCTGCTCCCTGTGCCACCGGGGAGCCTACCTCGCACCTTCGGTGAAGTTTCCACCTCTCTGATTGCCCGCTTCCGCCCCCCCGGCGCCGGCGCCTGACAAGCGTGGCGTCCTCACGCAAGTGTTTGGCGCTGGGCTGGAAAACTCTCGTGGGCGTTTTGGCCATCATCCTGCTCGCTGCTTTCGCGGCCTGCGGGCACGCGGGAGCTGGGGGGAGCAATTCCATGCGCAGTCACCACGGCTCGATCATCGGAGAGACCAGCATGCAGTCGCTTTCGCAGCACCGTTCGCGGCGGGGGGAAGCAAGAGGGGGGATGTCTCGAACGGTCCTGCTCTCGGAGTCCGGCGCGAGCGCCACGACTCCCCAGCGATTGACCCGCTCGCCTCGAGCGGCTCGCCCTCTCGTCATCGTTCCGACCCGCTCGGCCTCGCCGCTGGACGCTCTCGCTCGCGAGAAGCGCCGCCAGCTCCGGGTGCTGGAGGCCGGGGTGGCCGTCTCTCTGCGCCTGGTGGTGGAGGGGAGGACTCGGCTCGCCTCGCTGCTGCCCGCCCGGGAGAGCGCTCCCGAGGCCGTGGCGCGCCGGGAAGTCCGCCGGGTCTTCACCCTCCACCGACCGCTCGCGCTCGCGGTGCTGGTGGAGCGCGGCTGAACCGCCACCGTCCAGGTGGCCCTTTCTGAAGTGGGAGGATGACGGGGAAGCCAAGGGCCCCGACATCCCAAGGGCGTGGAGAGTGTTCCGCATGCCGGGCGGGACACTTCGGTCGGGAGATCTGATGCGGAGCCGCTCGCCGGGAGGGGGGAGTGGCTCCGAATCCAGGTCGGCAGGGGGGATGCCTCGATGAGGGGCATCCCCCTTGTCTTTTTCAGGGGCTGGCCGGCGGGCTGCCCGCGCTCGAGCGCTGGTGCCACGCGGCGAGCACGGCGCTCTCCCGCTCGGGAGCCAGTCCCGAGCGCAGCTTCTGCTGGCGCTCGGGCGGCAGCGTCTTGAACCAGGCCAGGGTGTCTCGGGCGGTGTCCACCGTGGGGCGGCACTTCAGCCCGTGCGCCAGCGCCCGGGCGGTGCTCACCCGGCCCATGCCCTTGGAGTCGCCCGAGCGGGGAATCCAGATGGGCATGTCCGACCAGGGCATCACCTTCTGCTGCTCCACCAGCCAGTCGGCGTCCACCCAGGTGAAGCGGGCGTCGCCGCCGTTGGCCGTCCTGCACGCCTCCAGGAGCTCGCGCATCAAGAGGGTGCTGGCGGGGCCCGTGGCGTTGAAGGTGCCCACCGTGCGCTGCTCCACCAGGCCGAGGATGAAGGAGGCCAGGTCCCTCACGTCGATGAACTGCACGGGATCCGCCCCATCGCCGGGAGCAAGCACCTCGCCGCCCCGGGCCACGCGCACCGGCCAGTAGGTGAAGCGGTCCGTGGGGTCCCCCTCGCCGACGATGAGGCCGGGGCGGACGACGGTGGTGCGGCCGGGCATGGCGGCCTCGGCGGCCTTCTCGCTCAGGGCCTTGAGGGCGCCGTAGTGCTGGGAGACATCCTCCGTCTTCTCGTCCTCCACGGTGGCCACGGCCGCGCTCTCGTCGATGCCGTGGACGTCCATGTCCTTGTAGACGGAGATGGTGGAGACGAAGAGGTACCGCTCCACGTTGGGCGCGAGCAGCTCGGCGCTGGCCCGCACCACGCGAGGCACGTAGCCGGACGTGTCGATGACGACGTCCCACTGGCGGCCCTTCAGCGCCTCGAGGTTGCCGTCCCGGTCACCCTGGAGCTTCTCCACCTCCGGGAACAGGCCGGGCCGCGTCTTTCCGCGGTTGAAGAGGGTGAGGGTGTGGCCGCGAGGCTTCGCCGCCTCCACCAGCGCCGGCCCGAGGAAGCCCGTGCCTCCGAGGATGAGGATCTTCTTCTTCGAGACGGGCGCGGCCTGCGTGGAGCCGCCACCTTCCTTCGTGGATGCGCACCCCGTCGCCCAGAGCGAGCCGAGCGCGGCCGCTCCCTGCATCAAACCCCTGCGAGACAGCTTCATGTTTCCCCCTCCTGGGAAGATTCGAGCCCTCAGCGGGCCGGGGCATCGCTGGGGATGGTGCCCAGCGAGGCCACCTCGGCCTGGCGCTTCACGCGTGGGTGGCGAGCCAGGTAGAGGGAGATGGCCAGCCACAGCCCGGCCATGGGCATGGCGGTCAGCAGCACGCCCGCGGCCCCGAGCCCCAGCGCCGTCAGCCCGCCCTCCATCCAGCCTCCCACCACGTCCCCGCCCCGGTACACCACGGTGTCGATGAAGCTCTTGGCCTTGTACTTCTCCTCGCGGCTCACGGTGGTGAAGAGGATCTCCCGCGAGGGGCGCTCCAGCGCGTAGTGGGCGGCGCCACGCAGCGAGCGCACGGCGATGAACACCAGGATGACGGGCACCAGCGCCAGGCCCAGGAAGCCCAGGCCGGTGAGCACGGGCACCACGGCCATGGCCACCGCCAGCCCCAGCCGGGAGATGAGCCGCCCGGTGACGAAGGCCTGGAGCAGCAGCGTCAACACCTGCACCCACAGCTCGATGTTGGCGAACGCGGTGGTGCGCGCCGCGGCGCCGCTGGCCACCGTGTCCACCAGCTTCGCCTGGAGGATGTACAGGAACGAGGAGGTGACGGTGTAGAAGACCGTCTGCAGCCCCAGCGCGAGCAGGAAGGGCGAGGTGGCCAGCAGCTTGAGGCCCGACAGCACGCTGCCTCCCACCGGAGCGCCCACCGAGGGCGGAGACTGCACGTCATACGCCCAGCGCGACAGCTTGCGGACACATTGAGCGCTCACCTCCAGCAGCGCCGCGGTGATGAGGATGAGGTTCACCGGCCCCAGGGGCACGGCGAGCTGGCGCACCAGCAACAGCCCCAGGAGGATGCCCGCGGTGCCGCCCGCGGAGATGAAGCCGAAGAGCCTGCGGCCCTGCTCGCTGACGAACAGGTCCGCCATGAAGCTCCAGAAGACGGAGACGACGAAGAGGTTGTAGACGCTGAGCCAGACGTAGAAGGCACGCGCCACCCAGGCGCTGGCCAGGCCCAGCTTCAGCACCACGAAGAAGCCCACCAGGTTGAGCAGGAAGAAGCGATAGATGAAGGGGATGACGCGCTTGCGCGGCCAGCGCGCCACCAGCGCCGAGTAGAGCGGCACCGCCACCAGCATCACCACGAAGGTGGCCGTCCACAGCGTCTTGAGCCCCTTCACCCCGCCGGCCGTGCCCATCTCGTCACGCACCGGCTTGAGGATGAAGTAACCGCACATCAGCGTGAAGAAGTAGAGGAACGACCAGAGGACCGCGCCCAGCTCCTCCTCCTTCACGTCCACGAATCGCTTGAGCATGGGTGAAGGTCGCAGTCCTCGGGGCGGCTCGCGCCCCGGAGCCGCTTCCCCCGGAGCACGTCTGCCCCAACCCCCGCGCCGGGCGGCTATTCCCGGTGCACGCCTGCTCCTCGGGCGAGGGCGCTCAGGCCCCGCTCACCGCCGCGCGCAGCGTGGCCTCCACGCGAGGCATCGCCTCGCGGATGTCCGCCATGGAGACAGCGCCCACGGAGAGGCGGAACCAGCCGGTGTCGTCCTTCAGCCCGAAGGCCTGGAAGGGCACCACCGCGAAGCTGGCCTTCTCCAGCAGCAGCTTGCGGATGTCGTCGTTCGTCTTGAGCCCCGCCTTGCCCACCAGGTCGAACTGCACCGACAGGTAGATGGCGCCCTGGGGCGCGATGGCGCGCACCGGCAGCCCCGCCTCGCGCATCTTCTCGAAGCCCTGGTGGAGCGCCTCCAGCCGCTCCTGCACCCGGTGCTTCATCGTCTCCATGAAGGAGGCGGTGCCCTGCACGTCATCCAGCGAGCGCGCCACGGCGATCTGCTCGGCCTTGGGCGCCCACGCCCCCACGTGGCCGATGACGTCCCGCATGCGAGAGATGATGGCCGGCGGCCCGATGCCCCACCCCACCCGCACGCCCGTGGCCGCGAACGACTTGGAGATGCCGTCCACGAAGATGGTGTAGTGCGCCATCTCCGGCACCAGCTCCACCGGCGTGACGTGCTTCGTCCGCCCGAAGCTCAGCGTCCAGTAGATCTGATCGTACATGAGGATGAGCGGCGCCTGGCCGCGCTCCTTGCGCCCGCGATTCTCCGCGACGATGCGCTCGCAGATGGCCTTGAGCACCTCCGGGGAGATCATCGTCCCGGTGGGGTTGAGCGGGCTGCACAGGCACAACAGCCGCGCGCTCGACAGGTGCGGGGCCAGCTGCTCCACCGTGGGCATGAAGCCGTGGTCGGCGCTGGTGACGACCACCGTGTCCCTGGCCCCCATCATGTGCGTGTAGTGGTTGTTGTTCCACGAGGGCACCGGGTAGATGACGGTGTCGCCCTCGTCCAGCAGCGTGCGGTAGGTGCCGTAGATGATGGGCCGCGCGCCGCCCGCGATGACGATGCCCTCCAGCGGGTACTTCAGCCCCAGCACGCGCTCGTAGAAGCGCTGCACGCTCTGGCGCAAATCCAACACGCCGTCCGAGGGCGGGTAGTTCGTCTCGCCCGCCTGGAGCGCGGTGGCGATGCCCTGCCCCAGCGTGGTGGGGATGGGGAACTCCTTGGGGCTGAAGTCGCCCACGGTCAGGTTGCACACCTTGCGGCCCTGCGCCGTCAGCTCGCGGATCTCCGCGGCGATGCGCAGGATTTCACTGCCGACGAGGCCCTTGGCCATCGTGCCGACATAGGTGTCATCCCGCTTGGGGAGGAGGGTGGTGAGATCGATGGCCATGAGGTGCTCCGGTGGGCGCGCGTGCCGCTTTGGACGCGGGACCATATACGCCACGCGGCGCCCATGGGGCATCCATCGACACTACACCGGGTAGGACCGACCACTCTCCGTGCGGGCGGGCAACACGGCCTGCACCGGGCTGGCCGCCAGCGGGAAGGAGCGCGGCGCCGTCATGCCCAGCGCGTTCCACGTCTTCGGCCCCACCACACCGTCGGCTTCCAGACCCTTGGCGCGCTGGAAGGCGAGCACCGCGCGCTCCGTCTTCGGACCGAAGAGGCCGTCCCTGGCGCCGGGATCGAACCCGTGCGTGGCCAGCACCTTCTGCAGCACCACCACCGAGCCCTCGCACACCCCGCGCTTGAGGATGGGGCGCAGCCCCGAGCCGCGACGCATGTCCAGCGCCGCCCACGTGCGGGAACCCACGATGCCGTCCACCTCCAGGCCTCGGGCCCGCTGGAACGCCATCAGCGCCGCCTTCGTCTTCGCGCCGAAGATGCCGTCCACCGGACCCGGCTCGAACCCCGCGGCCTCGAGCTGGCGCTGGAGCTGCTCGACGTCCGGCCCACACACGCCCTGCTTGAGAGCGCTCGGTGACTCGGAGGCACAGGACGACCCGGGCAGAGGCGGCAGGGAGGGGGGCATCAACGACTCCAGGGGCTGGGTTCGATGACGGGGGAGCGCTTGATCCAGAAGCCACGCGCGCGACGCCAGCCCCCCCAAGGAGCGGGGCGGACTCATACCTCAAAGGTGGGTTGCTGTCAGTGAAATATCACCTCGCTGTCACGAGATGATCCGCCTCGGTGTCTCGGAATTCGAGGCGTCGCGAGAGACCCACCCGAGTGCGCCAGTACCCACGAATCATCCTTTGCCCGTGAAACGTTGCACTGCCCGACGGATCCATTGCAAATCCGGTGATTCTCGGAAATAAGAGTATTATCTGATAGGGTTTAATAAGCAGGCAGCCACACTCGGGCCAGAAGGGCCGAGCGCGCGGGCTGTCAGACGCGAAGCCCATCTTCAGAACTCGCTCGCTCGCTCGTTTCGAAGCGCCGTCATTACCGAGGCCCATAACCCATGAAGCACTCTTCTCGACTGTCCCTCGTTCTGCCTCTCCTGCTGGTCGCGGCCTCGGCCTCCGCCTCGGATGGCGCCACCCCCAGCCTCAACGTCAACGTGCTGGGCACTCGCTCCATCGTTGCGTGTGATGCGGTGAGCCGCGCTTGCGGCGTGGCGGTGATCTCCTTCCCCGTCACCTCCTCCACCGTGCCGCATGGCCAGCCGGGCATCGCGGTGGCGTCCCAGATGATGCCCTCCGTGGACGAGGCCCAGGCCATCATGGCGCGCGTGGGAGCGGGCGAGACGGCACAGCAGGCGCTCGACGCCGTGCTCGCCGCGGATCCGATGTCCGCGATGCGCCAGTTCGGCGTGGTGTCCCTGAGCCCGAACGGCACGGTGCACGTGGGGCAGTTCACCGGCGAGGCGAGCTGGACGCAGCGCTGCGCGGTGGCCGGCGCCACCTACGCGGTGCAGGCGGCGGGGCAGACGAACGCGGCGGTGTGCCAGGCCATGGCCCAGGGCTTCGAGAGCGCCACGGGCAGCTTCCCCCTGCGGCTGCTGGCGGCCCTGAAGGCGGGCGTGGGCGTGGGGCGCGACACGCGCGGCGAGCGCTCCGCCACCCTGCGCGTCTGGTCGGCGGTGTCCCCGCTGAGCGCCGTCACCCCGCTGCTGGCGGATGCCTCGGTGGCGGGCAAGCCCAACGCGCTCGCGCAGCTCGAGGAGGAGCTCTACCGCTACCTGGGGCAGCTGGCCCCGCCGGACCCCGCGGACGCGGTGACGCTCGATGACTCCACCATCAAGTGCCTGAAGCGGACGCTGCGGGAGCTGGGCTACTACCACGGGCCGATGGATGGCCGCTGGAACGACGACGCCGAGCAGGCCCTGGCGGCCTTCCAGCTCAACAACGTCTTCTTCCCCCGCGCCACGCAGGAGGCGAGCCGCGGCGTGCGGAGGCTCGACGGCGCGTTCGTGCAGTTCGTCCTGCGCGCCGAGCGCGGGACGCTCGTTCCCGCTCCGTAGGCCCCGCCGCGCACGTCACTCCGCGCTGGAACGCACGGTGCCTCCCATGAGAGAGGGGGGCGCCGGCCTGTCTCGGCGACGGGCCCCAGGAGAGTGACGGATGACGCTGGCGAAAGGCTTCGGACGTGGGTGGTGGTGCCTCGGGCTGGTGGGCTGCCTGGTCGCAGCGGGGTGCTCGAAGAAGGAGGAGCCCGCGGCCCAGACGGAGCCCGCGCCTCAGACGGCGCCCTCTCCTTCTCAGCCCGCGGCGCCCGCGCCCGCTCCGACTCCGAGTGGCACTCCGCCCACGGGCACCGCGGACGCTCCCCCGACGCCGCCGGCTCCTCCCACGCCACCGGACACCGCTGCTCCCACGCCGAGCACGGCTCCGGCCCAGGGCGCGGTGGCTCCCGAGGATCCGAAGAACCGAGAGTGGACCGCGGGCATCGTGAAGCTGGCGCGCCAGGGGTTCGCTCCGGTGACGCTGCGCTCGGTGCGCGCGGCGAAGAACGAGGGCTTCGACCGCGTGGTGTTCGAGTTCGACGGGGCGCAGCTGCCCGGCTACCACATCGAGTACGTGGACAAGCCCGTCATCAAGTGCGGCTCGGGAGATCCGACGGAGGTCGCCGGCCAGGCCTGGCTCCAGGTGAGCCTCACTCCGGCGCAGGCGCACGAGGGGGGCGAGGTGACGGTGGCCGAGCGCGAGCGCAAGGCGGCCCTGCCCGTCATCCAGGAGCTGGAGCTCACCTGCGACTTCGAGGCCGAGGTGACGTGGGTGCTCGGCAACGCGCGCCCCAACAAGTACCGGGTGATGGAGCTGCGCGAGCCGACCCGCCTCGTGGTGGACGTGCAGCAGTGAGCGCCCGGCTCACGGGCTCCGCAGCGCGTCGGCCACCTGCTCCAGGGCGGAGATGAGCTCGCGGTGGCGCGTGCGGGACGGCTCGCCTCCGGCTCGCAGCGCCAGCGCCAGGGCTCGGGGCAGGTTGAGCGCGGCATCCCGCGCCAGCTTCTCGCGGTACTCGCGGGGGTAGTCCGCTGGCACGCGCAGGGTCCAGTTCTCCTCGTTGACGCTGCCGGGCGCGTTGTAGATGTCGCGCAGCCCGAACAGGTCCGAGAAGAAGATCATCACGTTGCGCGCCTTGCAGGCGAAGAGGTCCGCGAACTTCGCCTGCACGAGCAGCCCTGGCTCCGCCGCGAGCCGCCGAGCGAAGTCCTCTCGGCCCTCGGGCTCCGGGTGGAGGCGCCACGCCAGGTACTCCGCCTGGGCGCGCGCCGTGCCCGTCTGCTGCCAGCGCTCGGCGACGCGCCACAGGGGCGGGGTGTCGTGGGTGCCCACCATCACCCAGTCCTCCGGCGCCGCGTTCTCGCTCCGGTAGACGTCGGCCGGGTTCTCCAGGTTGGCCTTCTGGGTGACGCGGAAGCGCCCCAGCCCGTACTGCGCCAGCACGCGCTGGAGCGGATAGGGCTGCGTGCTGAGCACCTCGGCGAGCAGGTCCGTCAGCACGCGCCCGTGGCGCCGCGAGGAGGCGACGATGGTGTCGAAGAGGACGCTGTACTGGCGCACCTGCTCCGAGGTGAGCGAGCGCACCCACCCGTCCGCGTAGCGCGGCGCCGAGCGGTCGATCTGCTCCCCGGTGGCGATGGCATACCGGGCCAGCTCGGGATGGTCCGGGAGGTCCGGCGAGTCGAAGAGGCGCGCTCCCGTCTGCACCGCGCGCAGAGAATCCGGTTCGCCCGAGCGGTAGACCCAGGGGCACACCAGCCCGTGCGGATGATCGATACGCAGGCCGTCGTACTCCCCGAGCATCTTGTCCATCCGCGCGTCCATGAAGCGCAGCACGGGGCCGGGGCGGCGCTCGGCGGCGAGGCCCTCGCGAGGCTCGAAGAGTCGGGCGGGGTCCAGCACCGGGTAGTTCCACGGCTGGCCCTCGGGGTTGGTGCGGCTGGGCGGCGCCCCCATCAGGTACGTGCGCAGGAAGAGGTCCTGCCACGCCCACGCGTCCTCCAGCGAGAAGCCGATCTGCAGGTCGCCATAGAGCTTGAGCCCCCAGCCCTCGGCGCGGGCCCGCAGCTCCCGGTGGGCGGCGTGCACAAGGAACTGCTGGAAGGCGTAGCGCGCGATCAGCTCCGCGTGCTTCGCGAGCAGGAAGCGCTGGCGGGCCTGGCTCGCCTCCGCCTCTCCGGGCCCCGGCGCGAACAGCCGCGCGTCGAGCGCCGCCTCTCCCTGTCCATTCCAGCGGCGCCAGTCGCGCTGTCCGTGCTCGAGGCAGAGGGCCTCGAAGAGGGCATCGCGCCGCAGCCAGTCCCGGTGCTCCTTCGTAAAGGACTCGAAGCGCAGGGAGAGGTCTCGAATGGCGGGCGGCGCATCCTGCCGGGCCCGCTCACGCTGGAAGGTGCTCCACACCTCCTCGAGCGCGGCCTGCTGGACCCGGAAGGCGTAGCGGTAGCGCTGTCCCGGCCCCGCTCCAGCGGGAGGACGCATGTCCACGAGGGCGGCAAAACGCCCCGGGCGCATCAGCTGGCCCCAGGGTTCCTCGGTCAGGGCACGGAGCGGAATGTTGAGGATGTTGCGGGAGAACAGCGTCGAGTCGTAGGGCGAGGCGTTGGACTCGGAGGTCTGCCCCTGCGGGCCGAGCTGGATGCCGGTGAAGCCCAGCATCCGGGCGAACTCGAGAAAGCGGGCGGCGCCTCGGGAGTAGGGAGAGCCGCGGCCGGTGTCCTCATCGGAGTTGCTGGGAAAGCTCGGGTCGTGGATGCCGAGGACCAGGTTGCGCACGTCCAGCGCCTGAAGCGCCTCGGCCACGAGCCCGCGCATCTTCTCCAGCAAGTCGTCCGACCCGATCCGTTCAGCCATGAGCTCCCCGAGAGACCCTCGCGGCGGGGACCATAGCCGATGCGGCCTGGCTCTCGTGTATCCGGGGGAACTCGAGCGACGCGCTCCTGCTCACGTTCCGAGGGGATGGACCCGAACCAGTCGCCCAGCCACCGCCTGACGACGCACCCACCCATTCAACCGGCCCAGGTTGTTGCCGATGAGGAGCCGGTCTCCCTGGGCCTCCTTCACCAGGTGCAGCAGCACGCCGCCCTTCCACCGAACCAGAACCACGTCTCCGGCCCGCACTTCCACGGGGTCCACCGGGCCGAGAGTGACGAGCTGCCTGTCTTCGATCTTTCCTCGCATCGAGCCTCCTCGAGGTCGGATCGTCACCTGTTCTCCTCTTGCCAATGCGCGCAGTGCCTCCGTCGCCCATCCCATCGTGCGTCTCCTTTTCCGAAAATTTGGAGCCGGGGACGGAGCCCTGTCGGAGGCCCTGACGCCTCGATTGCCAGGATGGCAATCGGGAGCATGCCGTGTGTGACAAGCCGTGCGGCTGCGGCACCCAGGACGTTCCGAAGGAGTGCTTGCGCCATGGAGGGAGCCTCCTGTGCCCAGGGAGCAGCCCAGCCATGGAGGCGCCCTGGGCGAGAACCGGTCCCCAACTGGTATGACAAGCAGACCAGTTCGGACCGGATTCGCCCGACAGGAGGGTGGTACCTCAGCTCCGGGCAGACCTCGGACGGCCGAGGTGTTCAGCGCTGGCACGCGACATGAACAGGGGTCAGCGTCGAGCATGACGACTCCTCTTCCGACTCTCGGGCGCGGCTGGGTGCACCACCTGGCTCGCCTCTTCCTCGCGGTGGCTGGCCAGACAAGGTCGCTATCCCACGACGCAGGAGGGCCTCTGCGCACTGCGCCAAGGCCAGCTGCTCGAAGCACTTCCCCGGGACCCATGGTCCACCGAGTACCACTACGCCCTCTGGCGAGGCCTGCCCGTGGTCTGGGGAATGGGCCGCAACGCCGATATCTCCAACCTGAGTTCCCTCCTCCCCGAGACGGACGAGGGCCTCCCCATTCCGATTCGCAGCGGGCCCCCAGGGGTCGGCTGTCGATGAAATCTGGAATCAGCCTCCGCAGACGGTGTCTGATGCACGCGGACTCGCTTTGCCGGAGGCGGCATGAACCGAAAGGTGCTCATCGTGATCGGAGCCGCGGTGCTCCTGCTCGTTACCTGGTGGGCCTGGCGCGACGCATCGAAGCCCTCGGGTGAGCCCTCCCCGGCTGTGACGTCCGCCTCGGGCCCGGGCGCATCATCGGGGCAGGACTCCTCCAGACGCTCCGCCTCCGGCGCTTCCACCGGTCTGGACCGGCAGGGAACAGGCTCGGGCGCTACCGCCCCGGAGGGCGCGACGCCCCCCGTCGCCGAGCCGATGCGCGCGGAGGAAGGAACCCTGCGCGTCGAGGTCGTCACGCCCTCCGGCCCGCGGACAGGAGCTCGTGTGTCGCTCTACCTGCGTGGCCCTCGCGAGCCCACCACCGGCCTGCCAGCGTGGCGCCTCGCTGGCTCAGGCGTGACTGATGAGGCGGGACTGCTCGTGCTCCCGGCTCGCGCGGGCCGCTATCTCGTCTCGGCGCGGGCCGAGGGCTTCGCCACCGCGCGGGCGGATGTCACCCGTCCACACGGTGAGAGCACCACCTCCGTCCGGCTCACGCTCGACGCTGGGGCCATCCTGGAAGGCTCCACCGTGGAGCGAGCGACTCGAAACCCGGTGCCCCTCGCGGAGCTCACGCTCATCCCGCGCCCCTCGCTCCTCGACGCCCGCGCCTCCGCTCCGCAGGAAGAGAGGCACTCCGCCGCCAGCGATGCACGCGGGAACTTCCGCTTCGAGGGGCTCGCCAAGGGCGAGTACCAGCTCGAGGCCCGCGCTCCGGGCCATGCCCCCAAGCGCCTGGCGCGCGTGCGTGTCCCGTCCTCGGGCGTCACGGTCGAGCTGGAAGGCTCGGCCTTCCTCGAGGGCTTCGTCGAGCTGCCCGATGGAAAGCCCGCCGCCCAGGCCCAGGTGAGCGCCTTCGGCACGGACGAGGCCGTGGTAAGCGACACGAGCGCGGGCGGTGCCTTCTCGCTCGATGTTCCTCCCGGGGCCTATCAGCTCACCGCTCGCCAGGGAGACAAGACGGGCTCCGCCCCGGGTCGCATCGTGGTCGGCGCCGGGATGACCGTCAGGGACATCCGCATCCGGCTGGGCTCCGCGACGTCCATCGCGGGTGTCGTGCGCCGGAAGGACACGGGAGCGCCCATCCCCGACGCGGCGATCTCCGTCAGCTCGAGCGGTGCCCCGGGAGACCTCGCTGGCGCCACCTCGGACGTGGCCGGGCACTTCGAGGTGGGAGGGCTCTCTTCAGCCTCGTACGACGTGACGGTCCGGGCTCGGGGCTTCAAGCCGCTGCGCCGCGGCGGCATCACCGTGCTGGAAGGTCAGCGCTTCGAGCTTGTCGCCGAGCTGGTCGCCAACGGCCGCATCGAAGGAACCGTCGTCGACAGCGCGAAGAAGCCCGTCAACGGAGTCCAGATCACTCCCCAGCGCAGGTGGGGCCCCCTGGAAGGAGCGACCTCCGTCGTGACGGACGCGGCGGGCAGCTTCGCGCTCGAGGACTTGCCCTCGGGAGACATCTACGTCGCGGCCCGTCCTCCCAACAGCGATGAGAACACCCGCGTCCCCGTCAAGGTCGAGCCCGGCCAGACGGCACGGGTCCAGATCCAGCTCTCCGACGAAGGAACCCTCGAGGGAACGGTCCGCCTGACCGGGGGCAAGGTTCCGACTCGGCCCGTCACGGTCTATGCCCGACGCGTCGAGGCGCAGCACCCCGATCGCATCGAGCTGCCCGCCACGGCCGAGGGAACGTTCTCCATGCGAGTGCGCGCCGGCCGCTACCAGCTCATGGCCTGGCTGGCGGACGCCCCCTTCATGAACGACCAGGAGAAGACCGTCACCCTGGAGGCCGGCAAGGTCCAGCGCGTCGAGCTCGAGGTGCGTGAAGCCAGGCGGCCCATCACCGTCACGGTCCTCGAGCCCAATGGAGCGCCCAGCGTGGGCGCCGTCGTCATGGGCAGCGAGGCAGGCAAGTCCAACATCCTCATCGAGGACCTGACCGATGAGTCCGGACGGGTGACGGTGGTCGCGGATCCGATCGGCTCGGACATGCTGCACCTCTGGGCGACGAACGGAGGCCGCAGCGGCGATCTACCCCGAGTCCCCGCGACGAGCGGCAGCGCGACGCTCCAGCTCACCCCCGGTGCGCGGCTGAGCGGCTCGGTCCGCTCGGCGGGAGGACGCGCCGTCAACGGCTTCCAGCTCGTGGTGGCGGCGGTGCGCACTGACGAGGACTACATCCCCCAGCAGTCGTTCGAGTTCACCGGCGATCGCTTCGTGGTCGAGGACATCGCGCCGGGCCGGGTGTCCATCACCGCCACGCTCTCGGACGGTCGCGCCGGCAAGGTCGAGGCCACCGCGCCTTCCGGCACCGCGACCCAGGTCGACATCGTCGTGGACGCCGGCGGGAGCGTCACGGGTCGCCTGCTGGATGCGAAGACGGGCGAGCCCATCAGCCAGGCCTTCGTCGAGCTCAACGGCCTCATGTCACCCACGACAGGGCCCGACGGGCGCTTCCGGATGAACGACATCGCGCCCGGCACCCACCGCCTCACCGCCTGGGAGCGGCAGCACGACATCGCCGAGAAGCAGGTGACGATCGCCTCCGGGAAGGAGGTGGACCTGGGAGACTGGCGCCTGGGCCCGCCTCGCGTGGAGCCCGGACGCCTGGGGCTCGGCTTCGGCATGAGCGGCGACGATGTCACCATCAGCTGGATCGCCACGGGCGCGGAGGTGGGGGACCTCCAGGTAGGCGACGTGGTGACGGCCATCGACAGCGCCACCGTGCTCACCCCGGGCGAGGCCCGCCAGCGCGAGCTGGGGGCTCCCGGCAGCCAGGCGACCCTGGCCATCCGCCGGGACGGGCAGGCCCGTACGCTCACGCTGATGCGCGCGAAGTAGCCTCACTCCTGCGGAGCCTGGGGCACCGGCCGCGGCTCTCCTCCCCCGCCGCCGGTGTGCACAGGCTTCCCCTTGCCTCCTCCGAACCAGCGCTTGAACTTCCCGAGGATCCAGCTCCGGGCATTCGAGAGGATTTCATACACCGTCGGAATCACCAGCAGCGTGAGCAGGGTGGAGGTGATGACGCCGCCAATCACCGCGCGGCCCAGCGGCGCACGGAAGTCACCGCCCTCGCCCCGCCCCAGCGCCACCGGAATCATGCCGGCGATCAGCGCGAGCGTCGTCATCATGATGGGCCGCAGGCGGATGCGGCCGGCCTCGATGAGCGCCTCCCGCAGCGGCACCCCGCGCCGCTCGTGAGACCACTTGGCGAAGTCGATGAGCAGGATGGCGTTCTTCGCCACGATGCCCATCAGCAGGATGACGCCGATGAGGCTCATGATGTTCAGCGTGTCCCCGGTGACGAGCAGCGCCAGCACCACGCCGATCAGCGATAGCGGCAGGGAAATGAGGATCGCCAGCGGATCCAGGAACGAGCCGAACTGCACCACCAGGATGAGGTACATCAGCAGCACGGCGATGATCAGCGCCGTGAAGACGCGGGTGAACACCTCCGCCTGGTCCGCGGCCTCGCCACCCGCCGAGAGCTGGTAGCCGGCCGGCAGCCGCACGTTCTGCACCTGGGCCTGGATGTCCCTCATCACCTCCGACAGCGAGCGCCCCTCCACGTTGGCCTGGATGTTGATGACCTTGTCCCGGTTGAGGTGGTTGATCTGCGCCGGCCCCAGCGTCTGGCGTATCTCCGCCACCTGCCCCAGCGGCACCACCACGGGAGTTCCTCCCGGCCCTCCCGGGATGACCAGCGGGAGCTGCGCCAGATCGCTCGGGTTGGAGCGGGCCTCCGGCATCAGCCGCACCATCACGTCACGCGTCTCGCCCGTGGGATCGATCCAGTCCCCCGAGTCCAACCCCGCGAAGGCCGGCCGCAGGGCCTGCGCCACCTGCCCCACCGTCACCCCGAGCTGCCCGGCGATCCCCCGCCGCAGCTCCACCTCCAGCTCCGGCTTCTGCCCGCGCGTGGACAGGCCCACGTCCACCGCGCCCGGCACCTGCTTCACCTCGCGCACCACCTGCTCGGCCAGCTGGTTGAGCATCCGGGTGTCCGTCCCGCGCAGCTCGAGCTGGATCTGCTTGAACGCCCCGCCAAAGCCGCTGGTGAACACGGACACCTGCGCGCCGCCCAGCCGCGCCAGCTCGCCACGCAGCACGTGGCCCAGTTCCTCCTGGCTCTGGTCGCGCTCCGTCTTCGGCGTGAGCTTCACGTACACCAGCGCCTGGTCCACGCCCGGCGAGCGCAGCGGCAGCGCCGTGCCGATGGTGGCGTACGTGTAAGCGACCTCCGGGTGCTCGCGCACCGCCCGGGACACCTCCTCCACCTTGCGCCGCGTGTACTCCAGGCTCGAGCTGGGGGGCGTCTCCACCAGGATCTCCATCTCGGCGCGGTCGCTCACCGGCACGAAGCCCGCGCCGCCCACCGTGCCCTGCAGCACCAGCGCGCCCACGAGCGAGCCCACCGCCAGCAGCACCATGGCCAGCCGGTGGTCCAGCGCCCAGGCGATGACGCGCTTGTAGTTGTCCGCCTGCCGGTCGAACCAGTGGTTGAAGCGCGAGAGCACCCGCGAGATGGGCCCCTTGCGCGCCCCCTTCTCCACCTGCGGATCCGCCCAGTACGCCGAGAGCATCGGGTCCAGCGAGAAGCTCACGAAGAGCGACACCAGCACCGCGCACGCGATGGTGAGCGCGAACGGCTTGAACCACTGCCCCGCCACTCCGTACATGAAGGCGATGGGCACGAACACCGCCACGATGGAGAAGGTGGTGGCCGCCACCGCCAGGCCAATCTCGCTCGTGCCCTCGCGCGAGGCCTCGTAGTGGTCCTTCCCCATCTCGATGTGCCGGACGATGTTCTCTCGCACCACGATGGCGTCATCGATGAGGATGCCGATGGCCAGCGACAGGCCCAGCAGCGACATGGTGTTGAGCGTGAAGCCGAACACCCACACGCTGATGAACGCCGCCAGCACGCTCACCGGCAGCGCCAGGCCCGTAATCACCGTCGAGCGCCACGAGTTCAGGAAGAGGAACACCACCAGCACCGTGAGGATGGCGCCCTCGAAGAGCGCCTCCTGCACGTTCGTCACCGCCTCGGACACCCGCGTGCCCGCGTCCACCACCATCTCCAGCCGGGCGCCCTCGGGCAGCCGCTCCTGCAGCGCCTTCACGCGCTCGCGCAGGGCGTCACTCACCTCCGTGGTGCTGTAGCCCTTGGCCTTCAGCACGTCGATGCCCACCGCCTGGCTGCCGTTGAAGAGCGCCATCGTGCGCGGCTCTTCCGTGCCGTCCCGCGCCGTGGCCACCTGTCCCAGCAGGATGGGCTGGCCGTTGCGCTGGGTGATGACGACGTTGGCGAAGTCCTCGGGTGACTCCAGCCGGCCCTTCAGCCGGATGGTCTGCTCGTCCAGCTGCCCGGTGATGCGGCCCACCGGCGCCGCCAGGTTCTGCGCCTGGAGCGCCTGCACCACGTCCGCCACGCCCAGCCCCGCCGCCTGGAGCGCCGCCGGCTTCAGCTCCACCGTCAGCTCGCGCTCGATGCTGCCCACCACCGTCGCCTGCGCCACGCCCGGCACCGCGCGCAGCTCGCTCACCACCATGGGGTCCGCGATGCGCGAGAGCGTCGTGGCCGGCAGCGTGTCCGACGTCAGCGTCAGCGAGACGATGGGGAAGTCCGCCGGATCGAACCGCGTGAGGATGGGCTCCTCCATCTCCTGCGGAAGGTCCGCGCGCTTGCTGGAGATGGCATCCCGGATGTCCTGCGAGGCCTCCTGGATGTCCTTCTCGAAGTCGAAGAACACGGTGAACTGGGCCAGCCCGTCCGTGGCGGACGAGGTCGTCTTGCTGCCGTCCAGCCCGCTGATGCTGAAGATGGCGTCCTCGATGGGCTCCACCACCTCGCGCTCCACCGTGTCCGGCGAGGCGCCCGGGTAGACGATGGTGACGCCGATGACGGGCTGCTCGACGTCCGGGAACTCGTCCGTCTGCAGGTTGACGAGCGCGACGAGCCCGAAGACGACCAGCGCCACCATGGTGGTGACGGTGACGATGGGGCGCTTGATGGCGAAATCGGAGATGAACACGGCGTCTCCTCGGAAGACTGCGTGAGGGGTTGGAGCAGCAGCCTCAGCGAGGCGAGGGAGAGGTGGGGCCTTGTCCCGCGGGCCGGGACGCCTGGCTCACCTCCACGCGGGTGCCCTCGACGAGCTCCCTCGCCGAGCCCAGCAGCACCACGTCCCCCGCCTGGACGCCGGAGCGCACCTCGACCTGCTGCGCCACCTCGTCGCGCAGCCCCAGCGTCACCGGGACGCGCTCCACCTTGCCGTCGCGCACGCGCAGCACCGAGGGCTGCACGCCGCGCAGCTCCACCGCCCCCACGGGCAGCGCCAGCGCCTCCTTGGACTCGGAGGCCACCCGCCCCTGCGCGAACAGCCCGACCAGCAGCGTCTGCTCCACGTTGGGGATGGTGACGTAGATGCGGACCTGCCCGGTGGCCGGGTCCACCGCCGGGTTGATGCGCTCAATCTCACCCGAGAACGTCTGCTCCGAGCGCCCGGGCAGGCGGAAGGTGACGGGCGTCCCCGTCTGGACGCGCCCCGCGTACTCGGCGGGGACCGACGCCTCCAGCTCCAGGCTCGTGGGGTCCACCACGGTGAGCAGCGGCGAGCCCGGCTGCACCACGTCCCCCGCGTTCGCCTGGCGCTCGCTCACCACGCCGTCGAAGGGAGCGATGATGCGCGTGCGGCCCACCTGCTCGCGCATCAGCGCCAGCCGGGACCGGGCCTCCGAGAGCTGCGCCTGGGCCTGGTGCCGCGCGAGCTGCGCCCGCTCGAAGTCCCGCTGGGTGATGACGCCCGCCTTGGCGAGCTTCTCGTTGCGCTCCTCCTCCGCGAGGGCCACCTGCAGCGCGTTCTCCGCGACGGTGGCCGCCGAGCGCGCCGCGAAGAGCTGATCCTGCAAGGCCACGTCATCCAGCCGCGCCAGCAGCTGCCCGCGCTTCACCGGCTGGCCCTGATCGATCTTCACCTCCAGTACGGGGCCCGCCACCTCGGCCCGCAGGGTGGCCGCCTGCCGTGCGCGCAGCGCGCCGGAGATGACCGGCCCGCTCCGCAGCTCCCGCGGCTCCACGCGCGCGACGTTCTCCGCGCCCAGCGTCACCGATGTGGCCTCGGGCTCCGGGGGGGCCGCCTCACCCCGTTGCCCGTTGCAGCCCACCAGACAGGCGGCGATCAGGACGCCCCACACGCCGCATGCCCGCCTGCTCGCTCCGAAGGTGTCTCTGTGCGTGTTCGGCACCTGTCGCATCGCCGATGTCCCCTGTCTCCGGCCTGTTCGCGGTCAGTAAAGACTCAGGCTTCAGATAGTGAGGTGCCAGCCATCCGCACACGGTGCGTCATGCGCTTGCCAGCACGTGGACGGATCGAGCGTGCACCGCGTCCGGCGGGAGACAGCCCTCCCTCCCTCGGGTCCCACGCGCCTCGCGGTCGGCAGCCTCCACTCCCAGCAGCCCGCGCAGGGGCGCTCCGCCACCTCCTGTCGCGAGAAAAGGGAGGGGCTCCCGAGCACACGCGCCGTGCGCAGGGGAGCCTCTTCACTTCAGCGCTGGAAGCCGCGCGCCAGGAGCTACGGCGTCTCGCTGATCAGCAGCGTGTTCGCGGAGAAGCTCGTGCCGCAGCTCGTCACCAGGCGGCCATCCGCGCACTGGATGGGAGCCGTGGCGCGCGTCTGCGAGGTGAAGCAGCTGGCGCCCTGCGCGTTCCACTCCGCCTCGGGGGTCCAGGACTCGGTGTCCGTCTGGACGTTGAGCGAGTCGTAGAGGTTCACCCACTTGCCATCCTGGGTGTACGAGGTGCCGTTGCCGCAGAAGTCCGCGCGGATCATCCGCGTGCACGTCTGGTGGTAGTCCTCCAGGCTCACCCCGTTCACCGACTGCCAGGGCTTGTAGCCGTAGTGCACGCACTTGGCGATCGCCGCGCCCTCGCAGGCGAAGGTGAAGGCCGTGGCGTCGTGAATCTTCGAGCCGCCGCCGCTCACGCCCTGGCGGTAGTCCCAGCGGTTCTCCAGCGCGATGGCGCCGGCCGGCGAGCCGTCCGCCCCGGTGCAGATGGGGTACCACTTCATGTCCGTCGGATCCTGGAACGAGACCTTGTAGCTCCACACGTCCTGCTGGGCGCCCGAGCCCGGAATCACGCTGTCGACGCGCAGCGTCACCGTGCCGCCGTTCTCCAGGTTCCCCACGAACTGCATCCCCTGGAAGTCCACGCCGGACAGCTCGTCGGTATCCAGCAGGCCGTGCAGGGTGGAGCCCTCCAGCCACACCTCATCCAGCGGACCCATGCCCGTGCGCTTCGCGCCCGCATAGCTCACCGACACCAACCGCTGGTTCAGCGTCGGGCCGTTGAGCTGGCTGCCGTTGAGCTGGCTGCCGTTGAGCTGCGAGCCATTGGCCACCACCAGCGCCGCTTCGGTGGTCCCCACGGAAGGCTCGAAGGCCGAGTCCTGATCCGAAGTCCCACACCCCACCACCAAGGCGCTCATGAGAGCCGCCACCGCCACATGCTTCGTACCCATGGAAACCTCCCGGCCTCACCACGGCGGGACGGTGTGCAGCGGTACTCATAGGGACAAGGCGTGCGGGCGATCTTGCCCGGACGCAGCGTCCAGTCATGGGCACTTGATGTGGCCGTTTGGACAACTCCGAGGGCCGATTCGTTCACCACTCGCCAGAATGCGAGCAGGGCCACCAAAGAATTTCAGGAATTCAATGTATTACTAGGGCAAATCTGCACAGACGCGCATCCCGAGGGTCTGATCGCGCAGGCTGGACTCGGGCAGCTCCCGGTTGGTGGAGTGCGCGGAGATGTCCCCGAAGTAGTAGCTGCCGCCGCGGGCGACGGGCTTGCCGGGCTCGGTGGCCGAGTAGGCCCACTCCCACACGTTGCCGGCCATGTCGTCCACGGCGAAGGGGCTGCGCGAGGCGGGGTGGCTGCCCACCTCGTCCGGGCCAAAGCCTCCCGGCTGCTTGCCATAGGTGACGTCGATGTTGGCGTCATCCGGGCCGAGCCGATCGCCGTGGGGGAACTCGCGCCCGTCAGCGCCTCGGGCGGCGTGCTCCCACTCCAGCTCGGTGCACAGCCGCGCGCCGGGCACGCGGCCCGAGTCCGCCAGCCACCGGGCGTAGGCCTTGGCGCTCTCGAAGGAGATGCCGGAGACGGGCATCTTCAGCCAGTCCTGCTCCTGGCGCCGGTCCCGGTTGGCGTAGCGGACCTTCTGCCCGGCCCGCGCCTCGTAGGCCACGGAGCTGGGCTGCAGGCGCAGGTGCCACACGCCGTTCTTCTGCTCCAGCCGCATCTGACCGTGGAACACGGGCCCCACCGCGGGGATGTGGGCCTCGCGCTCCTTCGGGGGCAGGGCCTCGAGGAAGGCAATCCAGTCGGCGAACGTCGTCTCGTGGCGGGAGATGAGCACGCCGGGCACTTCCACCTCGTGGATGGGCAGGGCGTTGAAGAAGCGGCGCACGCGATCATCCGCGGCGCTGCCGAAGAGCATCTTCCCGGGAGGCACGTAGGCAAAGCCCTCCGGCACCGTGCCCTGACGCAGCAGCGGCAGGGACACCCGGCGCTGCTCGCCGCGCGTCAGCCGCAGGGGCAGCACGGCCGGCTCGTGGTTGGGAGCGCTGGCCCGCAGCCAGTAGCTGCCCGGCGGCAGCGGGCCTTCCCGCCAGGAGCCCGTCACCTCCGACAGGGGCTCGCCCACCGAGGGCCGGCCCTCGCCGTCGTACGAGACGGGGCGCACCTCGAGCTGGGCGCCCGGCGCGCCGAGCTCCACGGTGAGGTGCGCGGGCTCGTTCCACTTCCGCATGTGGCTGCCGTCCTCGTCGTAGAGGCGCAGGCGCTGCAGCAGCGTCGGCAGCAGGGACAGCTCCCCTTCCTCCTCGGACAGGCGCGCCCGCTCATAGAGGTAGCTGGCCAGCAGCGTCCGCGCCTCGTGCCGGTCCGGGGCCAGCCACAGCGCGCGCTCGATGTACTCCGCCACCTGGTCGAAGCGGTGGTGCACCTGCGGGCGCTGGGCCTTGGCCCGAGCCCACGCCGCGTCTCCCTCCACCTTGCGGCCGGAGTCGTAGTGGCCAAAGGCGGTGGCGCGCTCGGCGCTCAGCGCCTCATGGTCCTGGCGCGCCATGCCGAACTCCGCGGTGGCCAGGGTGAGCTGCTCCTTCACCTCTTGATCCAGCTGCCAGCGCTCGCGCAGGCGCCCGCCGCCGTAGACGAGCGACAGCAGCACGAGGAAGCCCGCGGCCAGCGCCCGCCGCGCCCGGCGGCTGCGCACCACGGTGCGGCGCGAGGCCTCGAGGAAGTCCTGCTCGCGGCGCGTCAGCTCGCCCGGATCCAACACCGCCGTCTCGGCCAGCTGCCGGGTGCCCCAGAGCACGTCTCGCGTGTGGCCCAGGCGCTCCCAGTGCGCGGCGGCGGCCTCCAGGCGGGACTGCACCTCGCGGCGCTCGGCGGCCTCCACCAGCCAGCGGGCCAGCGTCTTCCAGCCGGTGACGAGCGCCTCGTGGGCCACTTCATAGGAGGTGCCCTCCTCCGCCTCGCGAGCCACCAGCAGGCGCGCGCGCACCAGCGCCTCCAGCGCGGCGCGGTAGCGAGGGTCGTCTCCCACCAGCTCCCGGTCCGTCTTGCGCGCGCGCGTGCCGTCCGCGGTGATGAGGCGCAGCAGCACTCCGCGCGCGGCCACGCGCTGATCCGGCAGCAGGCTGTCCACGGCGGCGTCCGCGTGCCGCGCGAGCGCGCCCGCCACTCCGCCCAGCCCGTCCAGCGCGGCCTGGGTAATCACCTCGGCGGCCTTGTCGCGCGCCTCCCACAGCTCGGCCAGGGCGAACTGGAGCAGCGGCAGTCCACCCTCGGTGGCGGCGGTGGCGGCCACCAGCGTGTCCACCAGCGCCTCGGACTCGAAGCGCACGCCCTTCACGCGCGCCGGGCCGACGATGGCCTCGCGCATCTCCTCCGGCGTCAGCGCGCGCAGCAGGTAGAGCGCACGCGGCACTTCCGCGCCCAGCCCCGCCACCGACGTCAGCCGGGTGAGGAAGTCGCTGCGGCCGGTGGCGAGCAGCCGCACGCCGGTGACGCCCTCGGCCAGCTCGCCCAGCGCGATGCCGGCCTGCGTGGCCTCCTCGGGGCTGGAGAGCGTCACCAATTCCTCGAGCTGATCCACGTAGAGGATGAGCCCGTCCTTGGCGCCGAGCTTCGCGCGCAGCCGCCGGGCCAGCCCCGCGGGCTCCGCGTGGAGGAACTCGGCCAGGGGCTCCTCCTCCATCTCCAGCACGGGCGCCAGCGCGGCGGCGAGCGCGGCCACCGGGCGGCGGCCAGGCACCAGGCGCACGCTCCGCCAGCGCCGCCCATCCTCGAGGGCGCCCTCGGTGATGAGGGGGATGACGCCGGCCAGACACAGCGAGGACTTGCCCACGCCCGAGTCGCCGGTGATGAGCAGGAAGGGCTCGCCCTTGAGGCGCTCCAGCACGGCGCGCTGCTCGCGGCGGCGGCCGAAGAAGAGGGCGCGGTGCTCGGCCTCGAAGGCCTGCAGGCCGCGGAACGGGTTGCCCTCGGGGATGGCACCCGCGGCGCCGTCATCCCGGCCGAGCTGCTCCAGCGCGTCCAGCATCGCCGCGGCGGAGGCGTAGCGCTCGGAGGGCTCGCGGCGCAGGCAGCGATCGATGACACCGGCGAGGCCCGCGTCGATTCCGGGCGCGGCCTCGGCCAGGGGACGGGCGTCCCGGGAGCGCACCGCGTCGGACAGCTCGCGCCAGGGCACGTCGCGGAAGGGGCCCTTGCCCGCGCACAGCTCGTAGAGGACGACGCCCAGCGAGTACACGTCACTGCGCGCCGTGAGCTCCTCGCCGGCCCAGGCCTCTGGCGACATGTAATAGGGCGTGCCCACCAGCGCGCCGCGCGGCAGCGAGGGCAGGAAGACGCCGTCCAGCGAGCGGGCGCCGAAGCCCGGGCTGGCCTCGGGATCCAGGTCCGCGGGCAGTTCGGGTGGGTGGGGGGCTCGGGGCGGGCGCTTGCCGTCCTCGGTGGAGGCCGTGGGGTCCAGCAGCTTGGCCAGGCCGAAGTCGAGCAGCTTCACCTCGCCGCTCTCGGTGAGCACGGCATTGCCGGGCTTGATGTCGCGGTGGAGCACGCCGCGGCGGTGGGCGGCGCTCAGGCCGCGCGCCAAGTCCTTGCCGATGGACAGGGCGCGCTCGGAGGGCACGGGCTTGGCGAGCCGGTCCAGGCTGACGCCGCGGATGAACTCGGAGATGAGGTACGGCTGATCCTCCAGCTGCCCCACGCGGTAGAGGGTGACGACGTTGGGGTGCTGGATGCGGGCGGCGGCGCGGGCCTCCACGAGGAAGCGGGCCAGGGCGTTCTGGCCCAGCGCGGGGATGAACTTCACCGCGACGGGGCGCTCGAGCAGGGTGTCGTGGGCCAGGTACACGCGCCCCGTGCGCCCGCGGCCGATGAGCCGGACGAGGCGGTACTCGTCGAACTCCTCGGGCGGAGTCCACGAATCGGGGGGCGTGAGGGAGGCGGGAGAGGCCACGATGGGTGCCTACGCGCCCGGACCTCGGCAATCAAGCCGCCCCGGGAGCCATTGCATGCAAGGAAGCTAGCGCTTGTCCTTCGGCTTGCTGGGCTTGAGCATGTTGCGGATCTTGTTCTCCAGGTCCTGTGGCAGACAGGGCTTGGCCACGAACTCGTCGGCGCCGGCCTCCTTGGCATGGTTCTCGCTGCCTGCGAGGACGTGGCCGCTGAGGGCCATCACGGGGATGTCGCGGGTGCGATTGTCGCCTTTGATGAGGCGGGTGGCCTCCCAGCCGTCCATGACGGGCAGGGACAGGTCCATGAGGATGATGTCGGGAGAGGCCTCCTGGGCCTTCTCGACGGCTTCCTGGCCATTGCGAGCTGTCTCGACCTGGAAGCCCGCGAACTCGAGGTATTCGGCGTACATCTCCCGGGCGTCGTCGAAGTCGTCTACGACGAGAACGCGCTTCTTGGAGGATGAGGGCTCAGCGCTTGCACCCTCATCGACAGGGGGAAGGGCTTTCGTGGCCGACTGGCTCATGGCGCGGGGGCTCTCCAGCGAACAGGGAAAAACGGGCGGGGATCATTCTATACACGGTCCGGCCCGAGTGCCCGGTCCCCCCCGGAGATTGGGAGTGCACCGCCGCGCTGTAGGTCTGTCCGGAAAACGACACCGCCCCCAAGGAGCCAGGCTCCCAGGGGGCGGCAGGGCTGGGTTCAGCCCGGGTTCGACGCGGCTTACGGGGCCGGAGGCGGGATGTTGCTCGTGGGGAGGATGTTCCCGGTCAGCTCCACCGTCTGAGGCACTCCCCAGATGCTCGCGTAACCGCTCGTCGCAGGCTCGGTGATGTTCGCGAACGTGACCTTCAGCGAAATCTGAGCCGACGCCGGGCTCAGGGGCTGGGTCCCCGTATAGGTGAAGCTGTACCGCGTGGTGTAACCCGAGCTGTAGATGGTGAAGACCGGCTTGTCCGCGGGCGTCTTGGTCTGGATCGGAGCCAGCGGCTCACTCGCGGTCAGCAGGAAGCCAGTCCCATCCTTGTTGCCCACCTCTCCACCGACGTCGCCAACAACCCCGCTGCTATTGATGTCAGCATCGAAGAGGACGTGGGCGCTCTCGCTCCCATAGCGGCCCATCGCCTGGTTGAAGACGACATACACCGTCTCGCCCGGATCCAACCGTCCGTTGACGTTCGCGGGGCTGCTCGGCGGCCTGTCCTGGAACCGGATGCTCTCGATGGAGATGTTCGGCGGGCTCGCCGCATCACCGCCAAAGAAGGGGACCGTCTTGGAGTACGAGCCGCCACCATTGGCCGAACCGTTGAGCGCGACCGCGCGGATATAGAGGTTGTACTCCTTGCCGACCTGGATTCCCTGCGTCGGCGTGAGGGTGAGGACCGTGTTCCCCTGGCTCAGCGTCTTGGTGACGCCCTGGGAGACCGAGCCGTACTCGTCCGTCAGGCCCACGATGACCGAGTTGGCCTGCACGGCCTGGTTGAAGACGATGTAGATGTTCTCACCCGGCCTGACCATGTTGAACAGCGGGTGGGCGAAGGAAGGAATGGGACTGGTCGTGCCCTTGAGAGAACCGACGTTGCTGTGGGTGACCGAGAGCGCTCCCGCGGTCGCGTACCCGTAGGGCAGGCTCTCCGTCTTGACGGTGCCGCCCGTGAGCAGCGTCTGGGCATCGTAATAGGTGTACAGACCGCCGGTCTCGAACACGCCGTCACCGTTGGCATCCAGCGGGGACACCGAGAGCCGGTACTCCCCATTGAGCCGCTGGGCCTCGATCGGCGTCGGCACCCGGTCGAAGGTCAGCACGCCCTGAGCATCCGCCACCGCCTCCACCACCACCTTGCTGGAGGTCTCCTCGGAGAGCCCGAAGAGGACCACACCCGCGGGATCCACCTCGAGGGTCGCCCGAGCGCCCTCGGCGGGACGACCCGTGGGGCCCACGAGGAGGACCTTCACCTGGCCATTGAGCTCGCTCAGCAGCACCGGGCCAAAGCTCGCGTTGCCGTTGTTGATGGGGACGTTGCCCGCCGAGTTCGGAATGATGGAGGAGGCGCGAAGCGACGCGAAGCCCTCCTTGGCGAAGGTCAGCAGCACCTGCGCACCCGCCGGCACGTCCGTGAACGCGAAGTTACCGCTGTCATCCGCGGTGACCGTCTTCGGGGCCGCGCTGCCGATGGTCAGCGTCACGGCGGCCCCCGGCAGAGGCTTCTGCTGGGTCGTCAGCACCTGGCCGGAGATCGTCCCCTTCGGAGTCGCGGGCACCACCACCGAGACGTTGTTGGGCTCCTGCACCCCGTCCGCGATGCCATCCCCGTTCGCGTCCTCCGGGTCACCGCAGCCGATCACCATGGCCGACACGAGGGCCATCACCAGCTTCTTCATCGTCCCCACCTTTAAAGTTTTTCTGAAGAGTCAGCGCCGCGACACTGGCGGCGGGGGCACACTCTCCGACTCAGGCCCGGGACGTCAAGGTGGTGACAGCCGGATCAACCCATCACGTCCCTGGGAGCAGCCCGGAAGGCCATGCCCTCCGCCCGCAGCCCCCGTCTTGATACGGTTTTCCCTTATGGACGTGAACGACCCATGCCTCGGCTGCGCCATCGTCCGGGGAGCCACGCGCCCCCCCGGCGGCATCATCGCCCGTGCTCCCGGGCTGGTGCTCCACGGCGTCGCCGCTCCCAGCCCCGTGCCGGGCTGGGTGGTCATCTCCAGCGAGCGCCACCTCCGCGCCCTCTATGAGCTGGACGAGGCCGAGTCCCGGGAGCTGGGCGCCTTCGCCGCCCGGGTGATGCGCGCCCAGCGCGAGGTGCTCGGCGCCGAGCACGCCTACGCCTTCGCCATCGGCGACGTGCTCCGCCACTTCCACCTCCACCTCGTGCCTCGCTTCCCGGACACGCCCCAGCGCCTGTGGGGCCGCGCCGTCTTCGATGCCCCCTCGGCCGAGCACCGCTCCCCCGAGGAGCTGGAGGCCGCGGCGAAGCGCCTCGCCGCCGCGCTGGCCACCGGGCCCTGAGCGCTCCCGAGCCTCCCCTGCCCGCCTGCCTGCCCTGGGCGGGGTGGATTTCCAGGGTCGCCCCGTGGACCTCGTCCCTCCGGGTAGGGAGAATGCCGGCGCTCCCATGTCCTCGCTTCGCCCTGTCCTGCTCGCCCTGTCCCTGCTGCTCGTGCCCTGGCTGGCGCGGGCCAACAACACCGCGGACGAGGCGGACGTCGCCTTCGAGCTCGGCAACGAGGCCTACTCGAAGGGCAACTACAACGAGGCGCTGCGCTCCTACTTCACCAGCTACCGCCTGGTCCCCAACCGCAACGTCCTCTTCAACATCGCCCGCTGCTACGAGGCGCAGAACCGCTTCAACGAGGCCTACCGCTACTACAACGACCTGCTCGCCGGAGAGCCCCTCCCGGACGACGACGCCGCCGAGGTCCGCCGCGCGCTGGAGCGGCTCCGCCCCAAGGTGGCCCTCGTGCGCGTGGCCACCACCCCCGAGGGCGCCGAGGTCTACATCGACCGCACGGACCTGGGCAGCCGCGGGCGCTCGCCGCAGACGCTCGCGCTGTCCCCCGGCCGCCACAAGGTGATGGTGAGGAAGGAGGGCTACCGCCCCGCCGAGGCCTCCGTCGTCGTCTCTCGCGGCCGCTCCGTCTCGCAGGAGTTCGAGCTGGCCCTCATCACCGGCACCGTGGAGCTCACCGGCACTCCCGCGGGCGCCGAGGTGCGCACCGCCCCCGACGGCGCCGCGCTCGCCCAGCTGCCCGGAAAGCTGGACCTGCCGCCCGGCCAGCACGTGCTGTACGTCCGCGCTCC
This sequence comes from Hyalangium gracile, assembly GCF_020103725.1. Taxonomy (NCBI): domain Bacteria; kingdom Pseudomonadati; phylum Myxococcota; class Myxococcia; order Myxococcales; family Archangiaceae; genus Hyalangium; species Hyalangium gracile. The sequence goes on from NZ_JAHXBG010000019.1 coordinate 204,640, forward strand.
CGGCCACGCCCCCGCTCAGCTCGTCGTGGAGGTGCCCGCAGATGGCGTGGTGAAGGTGCCCGTGGCGCTGGGGACCCAGGCACGGCCCACCGGACGCCTCGTCGTCACCGCCAACCGCGAGAACGCCACCGTGCGCGTGGACGGCAAGCCCGCCGGCTTCACCCCCACCGTCGTCACCCTGCCCGAGGGCGAGCACATCCTCGAGGTGGAGAGCCTCGAGGTGCGCCCCCTGCGCCAGGAGGTGCAGGTGGTGGCCGAGCAGGAGCTCAAGGTCCACGCCGAGCTGCGCTATGCGCCCCCGCCCGTGCGCGCCGCCTCCAAGGGGCTGACGTCCGTGGACGAGGCCCCCGCCTCCACCACCGTGCTCACCCAGGAGGAGCTGCGCTCCTTCGGCTGGCGCAACCTCGCCGAGGCCCTCGCCGGCGTGCGCGGCTTCTTCCTCTCCAACGACCGCACCTATACGTACGTGGGCGTGCGCGGCTTCTCCCCGCCCGGAGACTTGAACACCCGCATCCTCATCCTCTGGGACGGCCACGCGATGAACGACGTGTGGGCCGGCCAGGGCTACGCGGCGCATGACTTGTCGGTGGACCTGGAGGAGGTGGAGCGCATCGAGGTCGTCCGCGGCCCCGGCAGCGCGCTGTACGGCACCGGCGCCTTCTTCGCCGTCATCAACGTGGTGCCCCGCGAGTCGCTGGGCACCGAGCGCCACGTGGAGGTGACGGGCGCGGTGGGTGCGCTGGGGACGGTGGGCCTGCATGCCTCGGCCGGCTGGGAGGACGGGTTGGACCGCTCCGTGCTGGCGTCCGCCGCGCTGATGCGCGCCACCGGTGCCGAGACGACGCTGTTGGACCCCAGCACGCGCGTGGCGGGGCTGGACGGCGAGCGCGCCCTCAGCGGCTCGGTGTACGCGCGCTTCAACCACCTCACGCTCATGGGCCGCCTCAACAGCCGGGTGAAGGAGATCCCCACCGGCCCCTTCGGCAGCGTCATCGGCGCCAAGGGCACCCAGTCGCTGGACACGCGCGGCTTCCTCGAGGCGCGCTACGAGCGGCCCCTGAGCGACACCATCAACCTGTCCCTGCGAGGCTCCTTCGACATGAGCCGCTATCGCGGCGACCGCATGTACAACGACGAGGACGGCGACGGCCTCATCCGGGAGACCGAAGGGGGCCGCGCCGACTGGCTCTCCGCCGAGGCCCGCGTGCGGCTGGGCCTGTTCGACGGCAACCACCTCACCGTGGGCCTGGAGGGCCAGGGGCAGATCCGCGTGGAGCAGGAGACGTACGGCCCGGGCGGCGGCATACCGCTGCCCACCAAGACACGCACCCTGCTGTCCCTCTACCTGATGGACGAGTGGCGCCTGCACCCTCGGCTGAGCCTGTCCGCGGGCCTGCGCGTGGACAAGTACCTGGACCTGGACGCCCTGCCCATCACGCCGCGCGTGGCCCTCATCGGGCGCCCGTACACCCGGGGGCTCACCAAGCTGGTCGCCGGCCGGGCCTTCCGCGCCCCCAACGTCTACGAGCTCTTCTACGAGGACTTCCTGGTCACCCAGCGGCCCGCCGAGGAGCTGGGCCCGGAGACCATCACCACCTTCGAGCTGGAGCACTCGCACGACCTGACGGACGAGCTGCGCCTCACCGTGGCGGGCTACCACAACCGCATCTCCAACCTCGTGACGCTGGCGACCGACGAGCTGCCGGTGCCCCGGTGCGGCGACCCGGTGGGCACGGCCCAGTGCTTCATCTTCCAGAACAGCGGCACCGAGACGCTCGCGTGGGGCGCCGAGGCCGGCGTGCACTGGCAGCCCGGCCGCTTCCTGCTGGTGGACCTGAGCTACTCCTACGTCAGCCTGCTGCACGTCCTGGACGAGGTGCAGCACGCCAAGCCCAACCACATCGTCTCCGGGCGGCTGCTGCTGCCGCTGGGTACCGGCGAGGTGCGGCTGGCCGCGCAGGCCACCTACCAGAGCGCCCGCAACAGCGGCGCGGACGCCCCGGAGGTCGGCGAGGCGGTGCTGCTGGGCGTGGGCCTGTCCGGCGAGTTCTCCCGCTTCCGCTACTTCGCGGGCGTGCAGAACCTGCTGGACGAGCAGTACCAGCTGCCCGTGAACTCGGAGACGTCCGCGATGCCCGTCCCCCAGTACGGCCGCACCTTCACCCTCCAGCTCACGGGGACCTACTGAATGGGGACCCTGACGGAGGCTCGGGAGGCGGCACGCCAGGTGACCGATGCCCTGGTGCGCGTGGCGTACCGTGGCGCCTACTCGCTGGCCATGGCGTACTGGTTCGTGCGCCGCCCCTCCGCCGAAGGCGTCCTCGTCGGCGTGTGGCACGGCCGGCGCGTGCTGCTCCTGCAGAACTCCTACAAGCGCTTCTTCAGCATGCCGGGAGGAGGCGCCCACCCCGGCGAGTCCCACGTCCAGACGGCCCTGCGCGAGCTGCGCGAGGAGGTGGGCCTCACCTGGAGCGCCTCGCAGCTGCGCCCCGCCTTCGATGTGGTGGACCTGGGCGAGTTCAAGCGCGACCACGTCTTCTTCATGGAGCGGGACGTGGACGCCGAGCCCGCGCTCACCATCGATCGCCGCGAGGTGGTGTGGGCCGGCTTCATCGACGTGGACTCCGCCCTCCAGCTCCCGCTGACTCCCACGGTGCGCGCCTACCTCACCGATGCCGCGCGGCGTCGCGCCAGCCCCACCTCCCAGGACTGCTGATGGACGACACCGAGCTGCTCTTCATCCAACCCGGGCACACCCTCTACCCGGAGGAGCTGGAGCTGCGCTACCGCGTGCTGCGCGAGCCGCTGGGCTTTCCCCGCTCCGCCGTCACCTTCCCCTTCGAGGCCCAGAGCCTCCACCTCGTCCTGCGCCAGGGCGCCACGGTGCTCGGCTGCGTCCTGTTCAATCCCGAGGACGCCCACGGGGGCCGCCTCTTCCAGATGGCCGTCAGCCCCCCGCTCCAGGGCCGGGGGCTGGGTGCGCGCCTCGTCATCGCCCTGGAGGAGGAGCTGCGGCGGCGCGGCTTCACGCACGTGCACCTCCATGCCCGGGCCAACGTCGTCCCCTTCTACGAGCGCCTGGGCTACGAGGTGTACGGCGAGCCCTTCACGGAAGTGAACATTCCCCATCGCCACATGCGCAAGTCGCTCGCCTCATCTATCCTCCCGGGGCGGAGGAGCCAGGAGGCATGACGGGGACCGCAGAGCGAAAGCTGGCCGCACGCACGCAGGACTTCCTCGAGCTGCACCAGCGCATCCGTTGCATCGAGGACCAGCAGGCCCATGACGCCCTGCTCGAGGAGCTCCAGCACCCGTCGCGGCCGTACATCGTCTCGTTCGTCAACGCGCACGCGGCCAACCTGGGGTGGAACACCCCCGGCATGGTGCAGAGCCTGCTGCGCTCGGACCTGCTGCTGCGCGACGGCATCGGCGTGAAGCTGGGGCTGAAGGCCTTCGGCCGGCCGCACGGCCTGAACATGAACGGCACGGACTTCATCCCCCGGATTGCCCGTGCCTACAAAGGTCGTCGCGCCGCCCTGTTCGGCACGCAGTCGCCCTGGCTCGACACGGCGCGGCAGAGACTGGAGGCCGACGGCCTGGTGGTGGTGGCCTGCCATGACGGCTTCTCCCCACCCGAGACGTACCTGGAGCTGGCCGCCGAGACGAAGCCGGAGCTCATCCTCCTCGCCATGGGCATGCCCAAGCAGGAGGACATCGCTGTCCGGCTGCGTGAGCGGCTGTCCCACCCCTGCCTCATCGTCAACGGGGGCGCCATCCTCGACTTCCTGGGAGGCAAGGTCACCCGCGCCCCCGAGCTGATGCGAAACACGGGCCTGGAGTGGATGTATCGCCTGTACTTGGAGCCCAAACGCCTTGCCCGACGCTATTTGTTGGGTATCCCCGTCTTCTTCTCCCACGTGGCCGTGACGCGCCTGGTCGGTCGCCAGGTATCCGAGAGTGGTGAGCAGTCCCGGTGACCCCCCCCTTGTGGCGCGCGGTAAAGTGCGCGTTCCTTGCCCCAGATGGATACCGCCCGCGCCCATGAGGAGTTCCTGCGCACCCGAATCTTCCCCGGGCTCGATGGGCTGCGCTGCCTGAGCATCGTCCTGGTGGTGGCCTACCACGTCTCGGGCATGCACTCGGGCTTCCTGGGACGAGGCTACCTGGGCGTCTCGCTCTTCTTCGCCATCAGCGGCTTCCTCATCACCTCGCTGCTGTTGCGCGAGCGGGACACGCACGGCTTCATCTCGCTGGGCCGCTTCTACGGCCGGCGCTCGCTGCGCATCTTCCCGCTCTACTACGCGATGCTCGGCACGTACGTGGTGCTCACGTTCGTGCTCGAGAAGGGCGTGGAGCGGGATGAGTTCTTCGGCAACCTGCCGGCGTTCCTCACGTACACGTCCAACTGGTTCGTCCCGCTGGTGCCGGACAAGCGCATCATCTTCTACTTCGCCTGGTCGCTGGCCACCGAGGAGCAGTTCTACCTGCTGTGGCCCGGCATCATGCGCCTGGCCCACCGCTGGGGCGCGGTGCTCTTCATGGCGGGCCTGCTCGTCATCTCCCTGTGGGCGCCGTGGGCCGTGGAGACGGGGCGGCTGGATGACTCGCTGCTCTCGGTGCGCATCATGGCCAGCTTCGCGCCGCCCATCTGCATGGGGTGCCTGGCGGCCTATGCCGCCCACTCGCCCCAGGGCTTCGCGTGGATGTACCGCGTGCTCGGCCCCTCGTGGGCCCCGCCGCTGCTGTGCGCCCTCGTGCTGCTCGCGGTGGGCACCGATGGCACGCCCTACTGGCTCTCCTCGGTGCTGATGACGGCGCTGGTGGTCTCCGCCTGCCTGCGCACGGACCACCTGCTCATGCCCGTGCTCACGCTGGCGCCGGTGCGCTACCTGGGGATGATCAGCTACGGCATCTACCTGATGCACATGCTGGCCTTCAACGTGGTGCGCCGCGCGGTGCCGGGCCAGGGCTTCGCCGTCTGGTTCCCGCTGACGATGGCCCTGACGGTGGTGATGGCGGGGCTGAGCTACCGCTACTTCGAGAGCCGCTTCCTGCGCCTCAAGGAGCGTCTGGCCGCCGGCCCTTCGCCTGCGGAGGCTTCCCAGGTGCCTTCGACGGCTCCAGCGTCAAGTCCAGCACCGTGATGGAGTAGGGCGGCAGCTGCGTCTCCAGGATGCCCGCGCTCACCGCGGCGGCGGGCTGCTCGGAGAAGCCGCTCGTCTCGCCGATGTACGTCATCACCCGCGCGCCCTTCAGCATGCCGCAGCCCTTGAGGTCCACCCGCGCGTTGCGCGCCGCGTCCGGCTCCAGGTTGAGCGCGATGGCCACCAGGCGCCGCCCATCGTCGCTGCGCGAGGCGAACAGCGAGGTGCCCTCCTGCGCGCTGGAGGGCAGGTAGATGTTCTGGAAGCCGCCGCCCTGCCCGTCGAAGTTGCGGTAGGCCCGGAACGCCCACCACGCGGGGCTGCGCGTCGGCGGGTAGGTGAAGTAGAAGGCCGCGGTGACGCCGCCCTCGGCGAAGCGGCCCAGCGCCTCGGCCTGCGCCAGCCCGCCGCTCATGTGCCGCGCGGCGCCGAAGTTGTACTCGCCGATGGCGATGCCCCGCCCCGGGTAGTTCTCCTCCACCATCTTCTTGAGCCGGGGGATGAGCCGCACCGGCTCGCCGATCCACGACTCGTCCTTGTAGTTCGCGTCCCACAGCGCGCGCGTGGAGCGGATGCGCAGCGCGTTCGTCTCCGGGTCCGTCTTCTCGCCCTTGTCCGGGGAGACGCCGTCCGCCTGCGGGTAGAAGTGCACGTCCAGCACGTCGAGGATGCGCACCCCCGTCTTCTTCTCGTGCTCGCGCAGCTTGCGCAGGTACCAGGGCAGGAGCGGCACGTTGCCGTGGGCCTTGCGGTCCGCGTCCGGCGAGGCGCCCTTCGCCACGTCCGCCGCCGAGCGGAAGTACCCCGTCCAGCCCCACTCCGTCGGCCCGGCGATGACGGCCTCCGGGTCGGCCTGCCGCACCGCCGCGCCATAGGAGAGCGTGCGCTCCAGCAGCTCGTCGTAGGTGGTGGGCTCCGGGTGCACGTCCCGGTGCGTGGAGTTCCACAGCATGGGCTCGTTGTCGAGCAGGTACATGTGCACGCTGCGCCCGCGCTTCATGTCCTTGTTGCGGATGGTGCGCACCCACTCGGCCACGTACTCGGGCGGCGCGGGGAGGCTCGTCTGCGTGGGCGGCGGCGGCGCCAGCTCGCGGCCCGTGGGCGTGCGGCCGTTGCCCGCCTCCTTCACGTCCGGATCCATCTTCTCCTGCAGGCCGAACTTCGTGGACGGGAAGCTCACCGAGCTCGTGTCCTTGGCCACCCAGCCAATCAACGGCACGGTGAGCGCGGACTCGAGCCCGTGGGCGCGGTTGGCCATGAGGAAGTCGTCATAGGTGAACTGCGCGTTGTCCCCCGGCGAGGTGTTGCGGAAGAACCAGTCGTTGGCCGTGTTCCACGCGTTCAGCTTCCAGTTGTAGCGGGTGGTGGGGTTGCCACCCCAGCGGCGCACCGTGGCGCCCAGCTCCCACTGGTCCGTGCCCTTGTGCTCCTTCAGCGCGTCGAAGGCGATGCCGTAGATTCGCGGGCTGATGAAGTGGCCGGGCGCCGTGCAGTCCACGGCCAGGCTCGCCGGCTTGGGCGGCCCCACCGGCGCGCGCACCATGCCCGCCGCGGGCGCGCCCACCACCGCCGCGTCCGAGCCCGTGAAGCCGAGCGACTCCAGCTGCACCCACTCGGTGCCCACGCGCTTGTGCGCGCGCATGATGACGCGGTCGAACGGCTGCCCCCTCGGGTTGAGCTCCGCCCAGGGCACCAGCACCTGCACCCAGTCCTCCTGGCGGTTCACCCGGTGCTTGCCCTCGATACGCACCCGCGGGAACACCGTCTTGTCCCCGGAGTCCAGCCGCACCTCCAGGAACTCGCCATACTCGGACGGCGCCTTGTAGCGGAACGCCAGCCCCGCGAAGCGGCCCTCCAGCGGCTGCAGCCGGCGCAGCGACCAGCCGCCCAGGTCCGCCATCATCACCTTCGCGGGCCCCTCGCCCTCCACCTCGCGCTCGGTCCAGCCGCTGGCCTCCCAGCCCGCCTTGAGGCCGCCCTGCCACGCCGTCTCCACCAGCGCCAGGGAGACCGCGCCCGTCTCGGACTCCACCAGCTGCGCCCCGGGCGCCGTCAGCCCGAGCCTGTCCACCTCCACCCAGTCCGAGCCCACCTTCTTGTGCGCCCGGAGGACGATGCGATCGAACGTCCTCATGTCCGGGTTCAGCTCGGCCATGGGGATGAGCAGCTGCACCCAGTCGCCGTCCTGCCCGACGACGTGCTTGGAGGCCACCCGCACGCGCGGGAACGCCGTCTTGCCCTCGGAGTCCAGCCGGACTTCCAGGAACTCGCCGAAGCCGGAGGGCGCCTTGTAGCGCAGCGCCAGCCCGCCGAACGTGCCGCGCACGGGCGTGGTGTGCTTGAGCATCCACCCGCCCAGCTCCGCCATCACCACCTTCGCCGGCCCGGTGCCCTTCACCTCGCGCTCGGACCAGCCGGCGTCCTCCCAGCCCGGCTTGAGGCCGTCGTCGTAGACGACCTGCGACAGGTCCACCGTGAGGCTCGCCCTGGGCGTGGAGGGCTTGGAGGGGCCCGGCGGCGCGGCGCGCGCTCCACCGTTCTGGCTCTCACACGCGACCAGCATGGCGCAGGTGGCCAGCAAGGCCACCCGTGGCCCTCGGCCCGCCCTGCTGCTTCCGGTCAGGCCCTGTCCTCGGCGCCCTCCGGTCCCGTGTCTCATGGCTCTCCGCTCGAGTCCTTCTCCGCGCTCCGCCGGGGCTCCGCACCGCCCCGCGAGGACGCCTGCCGGTAACGCGCGATGCGCCGGGCCACTTCCCGCCACGAGCCCGCCTCCGCCCTCGCCCCGCGCAGGTACTCCATGGTGTAGGCCACCGAGGTGCTCTTGAAGGCCACCTGCTCGAGCCCCAGCCTGTCGGCCAGCTTCGCCGCGCCCATCAGCGCGTCCGTCACCGGCCGGGTCGGCCCGGGCAGCGCCACCGCCGTGGCCAGCAGCGGCCGCGCCAGCGCGTTCATCTCGAAGAGCATCCGCCACGGATCCACCTGCGGCACGTCCGAGTGCCTGTCGGACAGCCGCGAGTCCATGATGCCGTAGCGGTGCGCCCGCGCCAGCCACTTCTCGAAGCTGGTGTGGTCCGAGCCGTGCAGCACGTACGAGTCGTTGCAGAAGCGCACCTGGCAGCCCGCCTTCTCCAGCCGGATGCCCAGCTCGATGTCCTCGGACTGCTTCAGGCTCGAGTCGAACCCGCCCACCGCCACGTAGTCCTCGCGGCGGAACGAGACGTTGCCCGTGTAGAGGTTCCACCCGTGGGCGCCCTGCTCGTGGAGCCGGCGCGCCAGCCGCTCGTGCAGGTACGCGTACCAGCGCTCGAAGAGCGGCATCTCCTCGAGGGCCGGATCCGGATCGATGCGCCCCAGCACCACGTTGCGAGAGCCCGGCGGGTGCTGCTCCAGGTGCCGCTGGATGAAGTCCTCCGGCACCTGCATGTCGTCATCGGTGATGATGACCACGTCGCCACGCGCGGCCAGCACGCCCCGGTGCCGCGCCGCCGCCGCGCCCGCGTTCTTCTGCGTCTCCACGCGCAGCGTGTACGGGAGCTGTTTCGCCAGCGCCTCCAGGGGCCCCTGCGCCGGCTCCTTGGAGCCGTCATCCACGACGACGACTTCGTAGTCGCTGGGGGGCAGCGTCTGGCGCGCGAGCTGTTGGAGCAGCCGCGGGAGCAGAGCCAGCCGGTTGTACGTGGCCATCACCACGCTCACCCGAGGCCGCTGTGCTTCGCTCCGCGGCGGGGCATTGGAGCCCGCCGAGGGGGAGTCGCTCACTTCTTGCTCCCCACCCGTTGCTGCAGCGTCACGCTGCCCAGGAAGCGCGCCTTGCCGATCAGCTCCAGCGTGTGGCGAGCCGCGGAGAACTGCGTGGAGCCCAGCGGCACGCACAGCAGCGCGCGCTCGGTGGCCATCGCCACCTCGACGCCCACCGGGTTGGAGAGCACCGAGTCGATGCAGACGACCACCATGCCGCCCTGCTCGACGTGCGCCTTCATGTCACGCACCAGACGCGAGGCGGCCCCGGGAGGCAGCCCCTCGGCGTCGATGAGGCGGATGGCGCGCTCGCGATACTGGCTGCCCACCTCGACGATGGCGCGCGCGGCCATGAGGCCCGAGGCGCCCGGCTGCGCGGGCACCACCACCAGCGAGTTCCACTTCTCGCGCTGGGTGAGCAGCGTCCACAGGTGGAGCAGCTCGGTGGGAATCGGCTCCGCGGGAGCGGGGATGACTTCGTTGTGTACGGGCTCTTCCGGCGCGATGGGCACCGGCGTCGGCGTGCCGCGCACGACGGACCACGGACGCGGACGCCCTGCCCCCGGCTTGGCGGCGTTGGCGTCGCCTCCCCGGGGAGGCCCGCTGCCTCCGGAATTGTCAGTCGGCTCGTACATAGACGGATCCAGTCTACTCATTTTCGGGCTGCTGCCCAGGGGTGCTTCCAGGGCAGGATCATGCGAGTGAACAGACAGTCGCCGCCGTTCCGCTCGTGCTGAACGCGCTCCTTTGCGGCTCATGTGCGCTCACCTCCGTCTTGCACCGACGATTCCAGCAGAGGCGCACCCTGAGTGGGGGCAGGTGAACGCTGCGGGCCCCAGGCTCGGGTGACGGTCGCCAGCTTGCCTGCGATGGTGACGGCCAGGGCCATGAGGATCATCGCGTACCAGCTGGTGATGCCCATGTCTCCGAAGCACTGGTTGATGTAGGCGAAGACGATGGCGACGACGACGAGCGCCGCCGCGCGCCAGTGGGGATGGCGGGTGCGGTGGTAGGAGCGCACGGCGAAGTAGACGGTGAGCGCTACAAACAGCCACACCCCTGTAAAGCCCACCACCCCACCGAAGGCGAGCAGGCCCAGCACGGAGTTGTGCGGGTGGTAGAGGTAGTCCTCGAAGAGGTGCGAGATGTCCGCGAGTTTCATCACCTCTTCGAAGCCGTGCCCGTAGCCGGTGCCCAGCAGCGGGTTTCGCTGCCAGGTGGAAATGAGGTTGAAGTTCTCCACGTCGCGGTAGTCCATCACACCGGTGTCGTTGTGCTCGCCGACGATCATCGACTTGATCGTGTTCACAGGCGAGAAAATGCCCACCGGGTTGGCCCAGCCGATGACGATATAGGCGAGGATGAACGGCGACAGGGCGAGGCCCGCGCGCGTCACGTAGCGCTTCACGCGCGTCCACGGGCTGATCAGGAACATGGCGATCAGGGCCTGATCAAAGCTGGCGTACGCCAGGCGGCGATCGTTGTAGTTCATCCCCATGAGGATGACGCCGCAGACCAGCAGCATGCGCCGGAAGTTCTTCCAGGTGGGCTCCTCCGTCCATTGCGTCAAGGCGATGGCCAGCCCGGTGACGTAGATCATCGTGTCCGAGTGCGTGGTGGCGTACTCGGTGTAGAGCCCCCGGGGCCGGGCGATGAAGACGATGAAGAAGGCGCCCAGGAAGGCCTTGGTGAAGGCGGCGGCGATGACGATGCGCGCCAGCAGGCGGAAGTCCTCCGGCCCGCGGATGGACACGGTGAGGAGGAACACGAACATCGGCATCAGCAGCAGCTTCTGGAGCTGCCACTTCGCCGGGCGCGCGTCGCCCCCGCGCAGCACGCCCCAGACGTACATCCAGCTGATCGTCACCAGGATCAGCAGCAGCGCCATGACGAGCGGGCGGGGCAGCGGCGTCATCCGCTCGTCGATCTTCAGGCCCACCGCCTGCCGGTAGATGTAGAGGAAGATGAGCCCGAACACCGACAGGTCGATGAGCGTGAAGCCCAGGCCCGGCACGCCGGTGACGACGTTGAGGTTGATGAAGAGCAGCCGGCCGATGAAGGAGACGGGCGAGTTCCAGTGCCCCGAGTACGGCACCTCCACCGCGCAGTCCACGATGAGCAGCAGGGCCAGCAGCGTGAGGACGGGGTAGCGCACCGGCACCTTGGCCAGCACCCAGAGCAGGATGGCCCCCACCATGGGCAGCAGCGCCACGGCCGGGAAGAGGACGAGCAGCCCCAGCGTCGCCAGCATCACGCCGGCCAGCAGCGTGAGGAAGACAGGTGTGCGGGAGAGGAAGGCTTCCATCGTCTTTCCTCAGGGTGCCGAGCCCGGGCGCGCGCTCAGGGCTTGCGCGCCTCGCGGGTGGTCCGCACCCACTCCCCCTTCTTGTCTCGAGGGCCCGCCACCATCAGCCACACCTTCCACGCCACGTAGAAGGGCGCCCGCATCAGGTCCAGCAGCCCGCGCAGGCCCATGCCCGACACCCACCAGCCGCGCAGCACGTACAGGCCCAGGCTCACCACGCAGAACGCCCCCGCCCAGGCGCTGAGCGCCACCTGCCCCTGCCACACGGAGAGCCCCGCCGCGGCCGCCGCGACCGCGACGGCGCCCAGCACCACGTAGCTCAAGGGCGGCACCAGCAGGTCCATGGCCAGGTCGAGCAGCACGTCGTCGCGCTTGTCCAGGGCCTCGCCCAGCAGCGGCACGCCGAACTGCTTCGTCATCGCCCAGCGTCCGCCCTCCCAGCGGCGGCGCTGCGAGCGGGCGGCCTTCTCGGAGGACACCATCTCCCCCAGCACCTCGGCCTCCCACGCGTAGTGCACGCGGTAGCCGGCGCGGCCCAGGCGGATGCCATACTCCAGGTCCTCCACGATGGAGAACGCGTCGTGCGGCACCTCGCGGATGACGCGGTGGCTGAAGCACATGCCGTTGCCGCGCAGGCCGCACGAGACGCCCAGCCGCTCGCGGCCCAGCGAGCGCACCTTGTGGAACAGCGCCAGGGCGATGGCCATCAGCCGCGTGCGCCACGAGGCATGCGGGTTGAGCACGCCGTAGTGCGCCTGGATGGCCTGCGCGCCCGCCTCCAGCCGCAGCCCGAAGGAGTGCAAGAGGTGCGGCGACACGTGCGTGTCCGCGTCCACCACCACCACCGCGTCGGCGAAGCCCTCCTTCAAGCTGTGCTCGAAGGCGTACGCCAGCGCGAAGCCCTTGCCGCGCTTCTCCGTGTCGTGGCGCACCAGCACCGTGGCGCCCGCCTCGCGCGCCCGCTCCGCCGTGGCGTCCGAGCAGTTGTCCGCCACCACCAGGATGCGCCGCAGCGCCGCCGGGTAGTCCAGGGCGGACAGGTTCTTCACCGTGCCGGCGATGCCGCCCTCTTCATTGTGCGCCGGGACGATGATGTCGAACTTCAGGCGCGGCGGGACGCGGGCCGGCGCCGGCATGTCCGCCGACAGCACCGTCAAGAGCAACAAATAGCCGCACGCCAGCACCACCGGCACCGACAGCACCAGCAACAGGATATCCGCCCACATCACGGCATCACTCCAAGCCAGGAGGCCATGACGCTCACCCCGAGCCTCGGTCCAGCTCCGCCAGCACGGGCACGCCCAGCCCCCGCTCCACCTGCCAGCTCTCCAGCACCCGCCCGCTGAGCACGTCCTTCGCCAGCGCCGCGAACACGCCCAGCAGCATCCCGGCGAAGATGCCGCCCAGGGCGATGACCAGCGCGTTGGGCTTGATGGGCTTGCGCGGGAACTCGGCCGGCGTGAGCACCGTGAAGCGGTACTTGAAGGACTTGGAGGCGATGTCCAGCTCCAGCTTCGCCGAGTCGATGCGCTTGAGGATCTGCTGCTGCGCGCTCAGCCGGCTGCGCAGCCGGTCCAGCGCCACCGCCGCGCTCGGGTTCTCCGACACCGCCGGCAGCAGCCCCATCAGCACCCGCTCCAGGCCGTACGGGTCCGGCACCGGCTCGTCCGGGAACGGCATGGACTTGCCGCCCAGGTCGCCGTACTCGGCCAGCAGCTGCTTCTCGTCCTCCTGCAGCGCCTTCACCTGCTGCGAGCCCTGGCGCAGCGCCGCCACCTGCGTCTCCAGCTGCACCACCGTCGGGTGGTCCGGCGCGTACATCTCCCGCTTCTGCGCCAGCTCGTCCTGCATCTCCGTCAGGCGCTGGTTGTGCTGCACCTGCGCGTCCGCGATGGCGCGGCGCTTGGTGCGGATGGCGAAGCGCAGCTGCGCCAGCTCCTGGTCCGTGGAGCCGAAGCGCGGCAGCAGCCGGGGGTCTCCCACCGCGCGGCGGCGCTCCAGCATGATTTCCGAGAAGGTCTGCGCGAAGTCGTCGTAGGCCTCCTTCACCGCCACCCCCGCCTGCTGCTCGTGCTCCTGGAGGATGGCGATGGCGTCCTTGATGCTGCTGAGCTCCTCTTCCTTGCTCTTGTCCAGGAAGCTCTGCTGGGCGGCCTCCACCAGCTCGTAGGCCAGCTGCGGGTCTCCCCACTCCACGCCGATGGCCACCTTGCCGTCGTTGGTGTTCACGCTGATGCGCTTCTCCAGCGTGCCCACCATGCCGTCCATCCGCGCGTCCTCGTCCGGCGGCGCGGTGAGCATGCGCATCACCGAGTCCTTGAAGCGCAAGAGCGGCGGGCGCGTGGCCTCCCACCGGTCCAGCAGGTTCAGGTCCTTCACGAGCTTGACCAGGTTGTCCTGGCGCAGCACGGCCTCCGCGGCGGCCTTCGTCGGCCCGTCCACGTCGTTCACCGGCCGCATGGGGTTGGGCGGATCCGGGTTGAGGATGTTGGCGCGCTCGGGGTTCACCAGGCCGGGGATGATGGTGTTCGCCGTGCGACGCGGCAGCAGCTTGCTCTCCGCGTACCAGGTGCGCGGCAAGAGCTTGGCCACCGCGATGGCCAGCGTCGCCGTCACCAGGAAGGTGCCCAGCACCAGGAACTTGTGGCGGCGCACCGCGTGGCGCACGTAGCCCAGGTAGTCGCGGATCTGCTCCCAGTCGAAGATCCGCGCCTGCTCGCGCTCCGCCTCGGGCAGCTCATGAGGTGCGGACATCGCTCTTACCTCCCGAGGTGGCCTCGGCCGCCCTCGCCAGCAAACGCAGCACCTGCTGCACGAACTCTTCCTGGGTGAACGGCTTGGTCAGATACCCATCCGCTCCCACCTCTTCGGCCTGCGCGCGGTCCAGCAACGTCCCTCGCGCGCTGATCATCAACACCGGCAGCCCCGCCAGCTCCGGCTGCCCCCGGATGTATTCGCAGACGTCGTAGCCGGACACGTCCGGCAGCGTCAGGTCCAGGCACACCAGGTCCGGCCGGCTGTGCGCCAGCTGCTCGAGCGCGGAGCGCCCGTTGGAAGCCTCCTGGATGCGCGTGACGCCCAGGGCGTGCAGGAACTCGCTCACCATCTTTCGGAAAAGAGGCGAGTCCTCCACCACCAGGACCGTGCGTTGCGAGACATCCATGGATGCGTTCCGGGTCCTCTCCAAGTCAGTCGTCGAGTCGCGGCCAGATGACGAGCACGGCAAACGCGTAACAAAGGTTGAAGATGACCATCATCAGGATGGCCTTCTTGACGCCGCGGACCGGGTGACGCTCACGCGCCGCCAGGCTCGGCAGCAGAATCATCGCGTACAGCACGGACAGCAGCAGGAACTTCTTCATGGCCTGGTGGGATTAAAGCCTACCATTCTCCTGTCGGATCACCAATCCAACGCCCATGAACCACTTATAGATGGGGTCGTTCTCGATCAGAAATTCTCTCAACCTCAAGAGTCGTCCGGACGCCACCACGGCCGAAGAGCGAGTGAGCGGCCACTGGAATTTCAGGGAGACCCGTTCATCCCCATCTCGTTCGTGGACGCCGTCCGTCATCGCCTGTGCAACGGACAACTCCAGGTCGAGCTGGGCCTTGCGGCGCCCCTTCCACTGGAGGGCGAAGCTGCCCTCCACGCGCGGGAAGAAGGCGGTGCTGTAGGCATTCACGAAGGAGGTGTAGCGCACCGCCAGCCTGGCCTTCACCGGCCAGTGGTAGCCCACGGGGACGGGCGTCTGGAGCGAGGCCTCGCCGATGGGCATGAGGATGCTCTCGTCCGGCAGCGGGTCCGGGAACACCTTCTGCGGGCGGCTCTCCCCCACCGCGGCGCCCAACTGCAGCCGGCCGTTGATCAGCGGGGTGAACTGGTACTGCGCCAGCGGTGTCGCCTGGACCACGGACAGGTGCCCATCCGTGGAGAAGCTCACATCCCGCGCGTAGACTTCCCCGCCGAGGACCAGGCGACGCGTCACCGAGTGGAAGGCCTGCGCGCGAAGCTCCGGGCTCACCTGCGCGGGCGTCACGCGGTCGGAGGTCGGGCGAGGGACGGTGGGCGGATCCAACAGACCGTTGTAGACGAGGCCGCCCGCGACACCGATGTACGTGCGGCGCAGGCCGGTGAAGTCGAAGCCCACCATGCTCTCCGAGTACGCGTACTTGCTGGCGTCCAGGTAGCGGGGGTCTCCCTCGGTGTTGTTCGCCGGGACGCGGAAGTCCTCGAACGGGAAGTAGCCATAGGTCAGCGACTCCATGGCCCACAGCTTCAGGCCGCGGGTGGCCTGGAACTCGCCGCGCAGGAAGAGGAAGGTGAGCACCTCCGTCGTGGGCTGGGTGACGGTGCGGCGGATGAGCAGCTGCGGCTCGAGGATGGCCTTCAGCTCCATGCGCGGCGTGTAGAGGATGACCTGGCCTCGGGGCGTGAGCACCACGTCCTCGATGACGCGCCGGTCCTCGCGCTCGGTGAGGTTGGGCGTGCGCAGGAAGGTCTCCGCGCGGAACTCGGACGAGTAGCGGAGCGCCGGCGTGCTCGCCAGCACCATGCTCGTCACCAGCGCGGGGAGCATCGCCATGGGCTACTCCACCACCACCACGTCCCCGGTCCTCAGGACGAACGCGGCCCCCTTGCCCTCGGTGCGGCTGACGGCCTCGTAGTCGAAGCGGATGCGCATGGGCGTGGGGTTGTCCGGCTGGCGCCGCAGCACGTAGATGCCGTCCAGCTGCGCGTAGTCCGTGAAGCCGCCCGCCTGGGCCAGCGCCTGCAGCACGCCGGAGCCGGGCTCCAGCTCCTTCATGCCCGGGCCCTTCACCTCGCCCAGCACGGCCACCTGGACCTTCTTGGGCTCCGTCACCCGCACGGTGACGGTGGGGTTGCTCACCAGCGGCTTGAGCAGCTCCTCGATGCGGCGGGCGAGCACTGGCGGCGTGAGCCCCGCGGCGTCCACGTCGTTCACCAGCGGCAGCGTGATGCGCCCGTCCTCGCGGACCAGCGCGTTCTCCGTCGTCAGCTCGTTCTGGTTCCACACCTTGATGAAGAGCCGGTCCCCCTTGCGGATGATGTAGCCCTCGTCCTGCAGCGAGGGCGGATCCCGGTAGTCATCCACCCAGACGAAGCGGCCCGGGGCGTAGCAGGCGGCCAGCGCCAGCAGCACGGCCGGCAGGGCTCGGCGGAGGAGTCGGAAGGGAGAGGAGTTCACACGACGCATCATGAGTTCAGCTCCAGCTCACGCGGCGGAGGCCTGGACGGGCGCGCGCCGCCGGCGCACCACGCGCAGCAGGCCTTGCAGCTCTTCCAGGCGCACCGCGCCGGTCACGAACACGAGGACGATGTAGAGGCTGGCGCCCACCACCAGCCGCAGCGGACCCAGGCCCGCGAGCGCCAGGTGCACGGCCGTCACCACGGCGCAGATGACGAGTGTCTTCACGAGCCGCGTGACGCTCTGCCTGTCGAAGGCGCGCCGGCCCACGGCGCTCACCAGCAAGGTGACAGCCACCGTCTCGCAGACGAGCAGCCCCAGCGCGGAGGCGCACGCGCCGCCCACCGGGCCGAACCACGCCAGGAAGGGGCGCGCCAGCGTCAGGTTGATGAGCGAGTTGAGCACCATGGACACCACCGAGGTGCGCGTCACCCACCAGCCCTTGCCCAGCGCCGTCAGCACCGCGGCGCACACCATGGCCACGTAGGTGAGCGCGAGGATGGGCGCCTGCAGCCGCAGCACCGCCGCAGCCGGCGCGAACCGGTCGCCGTACACCAGGTGGATCCACACGTCGGCGCCCAGCGCCATGGCCAGCGCGAGCGGAATGGAGAAGGCGGACACCGCCTCCAGCGTGCGGCGGGCCAGGCGGAACAGCTCGTCCTGGGACTGGGCGGCGGCGCGCGCCAGCAGCGGCATCAGCACCCAGGTGAGCACCGGCGCCGCCATCAGCGTCATGCCCGCCAGGTTCCACCCGGCGCCGTACCAGCCCACCTCCGTGGTGTTCGTCAGGAAGCCCAGCAGGAAGATGCCCATGGGGCCGTTGGCCGCCAGCGCCGCCTCGTTGAGGAAGAAGGGCAGCGCGCCCTTCATCGCCTCGCGAGTGCCCTTCGCGTCCAGCCGGAGCTCCAGCCCCGTGTGCCGGCGCGAGAGCCGGAAGAGCACCACCGCCCGCACCACCTCCGAGGCCAGGATGGGCACGCCCAGCCACGGCAGCGGCAGCCCCAGCGCGAGCACCAGCAGCTGGCCGCCGCCCCACACGCACTTGGTGGCGATGTTGGCCACCGAGAGCCCGTCCACCTTCTCGCGCGCGTGCAGCACCGCCGCCAGCGTCCCGTTGCACCGGAAGAAGAGCTGGTACACGCCCAGCAGCAGCACCAGGAGCCGCAGGGGGTCCGGCTTGCCCTCCACGTGCATCAGCCCCTGCATCACCCCCAGCAGCGCCACCGCCATCAGCACCTGCAGCAGCAGCGTGCCGCCGAAGAACTCGCTGGCGTGCTGGGGCCGCAGGGCCACCTCCTTGCGGATGTAGACCTCCAGCCCCAGGCCGGCGAGCACGAAGAAGACGGCGGTGAAGCCCTCCGAGGCCCAGTTGAACTGACCGAAGGCCTCCGGCCCCAGCACGCGCGGCAGCAGCAGGCGCACCGCCAGCGCGATGCCGTACGTCACCATCAGCGAGCCGCCCAGCTTCACGGCGTTTCGCATGGACGTCGTCACGTCCAGCGCCGCGGGCTGCGGAGCCGGGGGAGACGCCGCGGCGCTCGGATCTGGGGTCTGCGTGGACATGGGCTCGACGGCGATGGGGATCCAGGCCAGTGAACGACAGCCCTCCACCCGCGTCAATTCGCGGGCAGCCTCCCCGCCTCCGAACCGAGCCGCCGGGCTGGCGCCCCCCCTACCCAGGAGGGCGGGCCGGCTGGACTCCTCAGCTGGCGCCGTTGCCGGTGATGACCACGGGCACCGTCTTCAGGATGAGCCCCAGGTCCGTCAGCAGGGTCCAGTTGTCGATGTACTGC